>DASPUT010000076.1 GCA_035622735.1 Thermodesulfovibrionales bacterium
AGTGGAGGCGAGCCTCGTGCACGAATTTGATGTGGCAGGTGTGACAGCGAAGGAGGGGAGCATCCATGTGGCTATCAGGGCCTCTGCGAAAAAGGAGGTAGAGATCAAAGCAAGGGTCACCGACATTGTTCAGGATGTCTCTGGTGTTAAGGCCGTTTCAGTGGACGTCGTGTAGCAGATAGCAGCGGGAGAACATATAAAATCCTTCAGCGAGAAGTTAATCCTAACGTATGGCACTCACGAACCTGACTTATCCGGGAGGCAGGGCCATGTCTTGGCGGATGATGCCGCATACAACTGTTTATGTAAATTGTGAAAATCACAGTCTCATGAAATAAAATTAATCATAATATCCTCTATTATTAGGAGCCATCTCATGTATGCTAAATGTAAAACAAGGATTACTAAGAAGTCTTTAAGTCTTCCTTAACTGGCGCCGTTTTAAGATGAATCGGAGGCATCTGCGTGTGAAACAAGGCGGTATGAGAGAGTCCAAGGGAATATCTATTCAACCGATCGGTCTTCTGCTTATTCTGATTGCGTCGATATTTGCCACATCGGCCTTTGTGAATCTCCTGTTATCGATATTCTCCCCCTTGTCGATTGATCTTAAGTTTTCGCTTCTCGATTCGGGGCTTTTGGTGGTGATACTTTTCCCGGTCGTTTATTACCTCGTATATGAGCCATTGACATCCTCTATCAAAGGGCTTGCCCGCTCAGAGGAAGCACTCCAGGAGAGCGAGGAGAAGTTTCGTTCACTCGTAGAGACGACTGATGACGCGATCTATGTGGTGAACAGAAATTGTGAATACTTGTTTATGAATGCGAGGCATCGGGGCAGGATGAATGTGCTCTTTGAGGGGGAATACAGGGGAAAGAACTTCAGCGAGTTTCATGGAGCTGAAGATTCAGCCGTATTTTCTGAAAAAGTTAACGACGTATTCAATACAGGTGAACCTTTGCAGCAGGAATTACGGAGTAAAAAGGATGGAAGATATTTTCTCCGAACCTTCAGTCCGATTAAAGGTCCGGGCAAAGAGGTAAGGGCGGTGAGTATCGTTTCAAGAGAGATCACCATGTTGAAAAAAGAGAGCGAGGCGCAACTGCGGTACAGTGCGATCTTTGAACAGTCTCCCTACGGCATAGTAATAATTGATAGAAAGGGTCATTTGATTGAATTCAATGAAACAGCACATCGTGATCTTGGATACTCAAGGTCAGAGTTCGCGAGACTGAGTATCGCTGATATTGATCCGGTCCAAACTGAAGAGGAAATACAATCGAGGATTAGTGAGGTACTCAAAAAAGGACATGCTGAATTCGACGTAAGGCATAAGACCAAAGGCGGAGACATAAGAGATGTCCAAGTCCGTACACGGGTATTGGATTTGTTCGGCGACAAGTATTTGCAAGCCATATGGCAGGACATTACAGACCGAAAGCGGGCCGAAAGGGACCTCGAGCTTTACCGGCAAATACTCGCCTCCATGGCAGAGGGGGTCTTGCTTATCCGCGTCAAAGACGGGGTAATTGTCTATACCAATCCAAAACTTGAAGAGATGTTCGGCTATGCTCAGGGTGAGCTTGCAGGACGTCATGTCTCATTGCTAAATGCCCCTACCGAAAAGAGCCCGGAAGAGACGGCTCAGACGATCATGAACGCGCTTCATCAAAATGGGGTATGGACGGGTGAGATCCTAAATATTAAAAAGGACGGCACACCGTTCTGGTGCCACGCAGTTGTTTCCACATTCGAACACGATGTGCATGGCAGCGTGTGGATTTCAATTCACCAAGATATCACTGACCGAAAGCGCTGACGCATGGCAATTCTTCGAACATGTAAAGTTTCCTCAGTTGCTTCGGACAGGGTCTGACAATGTCTTTTAAGATATGCTCACCTTGCACCTGCTCATATGGTTAAGGCGGTCGCCGCACTGGAGAAGACCTGAATAAAGGGCAGAGTAACAGCCTACTTTGCAAAGTTACTAAAGAATATCAGCCAGCTTTTTTCGGTTCGCAGTCCTTAATTTTTCATTTGGCTGGTGTATCCATTCCAGATGAAATTGATTTATAAAGTCATCATTCACAAACCGCAACAGTCTATCGTAAACCATCTTGCCGACAACGATAATTCTTTCTGGGTGTATATCACGAATTATTGGTAGGCAGTAGTTATTCAAAGAACGTTGCATGATGCTGTCATATTCATCACTGCCAGCACTTATCCTGCATAGCCCCATAATACTTGCATCAAGTAACCATATTCCCTGATTTTGCATTTGCCTCAGCAAGGCTATTTTTTGTTGGATTTTATCTTCCTGATTCGTATTGTGAGTGACACGATATTCCCCATGAACAGACTCATTAAACAAGTTCCAAAATTGCCATGTCCCATTGTTATTTATTACTGGAGGTAAGTTCACTCTATGACTTGCACCATATGACAGACAATACACAAAACGGACGTATCTATGAGGATATTCGGGAAGTTCGTTGAATTCATGTTCATATTGCGTAATTTCCCAATCCGTGTATTTATGAGATTCGGCAAGCAGGCAGATGTCTACGTGACGTGGTGGTTTCCAGAACATTCTATAGTCGTGAACAAGTTGAACGACTTCTCGATGCTCACGTTCAAAATTTAAGGGCAACTCTTGAATACTGTCGTATGTGTTATTTAATTCGTGGTCGTATGGCATCAAATTAGTAAATCATTCGTTGAAAGAAATGCTAACTTCTAGCCCCCAATGGTTGTCGCTTCTTCTTACGAGTGACTTGCTTTCAAAGGCAAGTCCTGATGATGAGCGATTAGTTTTGTTAAAAAAGTTGTTGAGTTCACCAACTTCTTCAATGTCTTTTGCAATAATACAAATTTCGTTATCATAAAATTTGATTTCCATGTTCCCTTCTTATGCTTCTCGTTCCTTTCCAATAATTTAGAGGAATACATTACACCTCCATTCCAAGAAATTATTGGGTGATTACATATATCACATTCAATAGAATCCTTATCCCGCATGATGATTTTATGCTTCGTTATTTCATATTTTGAACCGCAGACAGGGCATTCATATTTTTCAGTAGTCATACCATCCCCCTTTAGACATGATTACATATTATGGGAAATCATCCACGGCAATACAAGAAGATTTTGTCCTTTGTGGCACTATAAATATTTAATAAAGCATTAAGGGCATCCCAACCATTGATTTATGAAACCAAATGTCATATTCTTTCCTTAAATGAGCATCTTATAAGTATGGTTTAGATTGAACAATCTAATGCTTTTGGGAGGTGTGTGATGAAACCTGTATCAATTTGGAGTTACATTTGGGTTGGTACTTGTGTAAGATTTTTGCAAGATGTCCGTGAGGGGCTTTCGATTCATAAACCAGGTTTCGTTATGGACAACATTAAATACTTCTTTGATAACTTAGACTCATTGGGATTGCATGTGACAAAACGAGCTTCCAATGAATTGGAAGAAATGCGAACAACATTTAAGGCACTACCACCCGATGCAAAACTAACGAAGGAACAGGCAACTAACCTATCAAATATAATGAATAAAATAAGAAACACTTTTACTGCCGAATCCAGCGGTATTTACGCATACATTGTTACAGAGAAAAAATTTGATGTTAAGAAATTATTAGAAGCCGTTGATAAGTTGTTCACACCAGATGTCTTTGCGAATTGTCCAGACATAGCATGTTATGATTTCAGGGAGGCAGGACGTTGCATAGCTTTTGGGCTACCAACCGCATCAGCATTTCACATATTAAGAGGAACGGAAGCAGTCTTACGTCAATACTATAAAAGATTCATTCGCCCTGCAAAAGTTGATTTGACATGGGGGCAGATTTTATCAGAATTAAAAAGCAAGAAAAGCGGTAAGAAACCAGATTCTGTTTTGCTTAATAATCTTCAAAATATAAAGGATTCTTTCAGAAATCCCACGCAACACCCAGATAAAATTTATGATATCCATGAGGTTCAAGACTTGTTTAGTTTATGTATCGATGTTGTAAATAGAATGGTTGCAGTTATTGCAAAGAAATGAAATTATAACCTTCTCCTACCTTACAAAAACCAGACAATAAGCATATTTCAGAGGGCAGGTATATTGTCATAACCTCAATTAATGTGGTATTTTATAGGCAGTTGGGGCTGTAGCTCAGTTGGGAGAGCGCTTGAATGGCATTCAAGAGGTCGACGGTTCGATCCCGTTCAGCTCCACCATTAATCTTCTTAGCCTAATGTCCTTCTTTGTCTATATTCTCAAGAGCGAAAAGAGCGGCACATCTTATATCGGTCACACTGCTGATCTTACTTGTCTTCTATTCCATCGTCTGATTTATTCTGTAAGATAAGTACGGCAATAAGGTGTTATCGCCTCATCAACGTCTGTAATACCCTGCAGCCTTCTTTATCTCCTAAATCACAGGCCTTCTGAAAATCCGACAGGGCGAGTTCTCTGTTGCCCGTTTGAAGAAACATATTGCCCCGACTACCGTAGGCTTCAGCATAATTTCGGTCCAGATCTATCGCTTTATCAAAATCTTTCAAGGCCTGGTCATTTTCCCCGATGAGGTAATATGCGAGGCCCCTGTTCGCGTAGGGCCGGGGTTGGTTTGAATTAATCTCTATGGCTTTACTAAATTGTTCGATCGCCCTATCGAAGGACGCGACTTTGCCATAGACCATACCCTTGTTGTTGTATGCCTCGTAGTAACGAGGATGTAATGCGATTGCCTCATCAAAATCTGCGATCGCCCTGTCGAAGTGGCCCATTTCGCTGTATGCCATTCCCCGATTCAGGAAGGCTTCATAAGAACGGGGATTCAAATTTATTGCCGCGGTGTAGTCGGTCACTGCCATGGCAAATTGCCTTCGATAACTGAATGCTTGAGCTCTATTCCTATAGACAAAGTCGACTTTCTCGGAGCCGCCTTTCGCTATGGCATGACTCCAGAGGGTGAAGTCGTTTTCCCACAAACGCATCTGCCCGACCGCCAAATATCCTATGGTAATAAAAACGACGCATGCGGCAAATCCCATGACACCCGCAGAAAATGTCCCTTTTTTTGAGACGGCACTCTTAGCTGCTACCCGGGCCGCCAGCAGGCCGATCAAGAGAAACGGACCGATGCTCGGTAAATAGGTGTATCTGTCTGCCATCGACTGAGAACCAACTTGAATAATACCGAGAACCGGCATAAGGGTAATTACATAGTAACACCAAGCTGAAAAAAGTATTCTGTTTTTTCGGGCCGTGAGGATTCCAAAGGCCGAGATCCCGATCACAAAGATTACAGAGGAGAAATACTTTAAGGAGAGCAATGAAATTCTATCGGGGTATGCATAAAAGGGAGACAGATTCAACGGCAGGAACATATTGAGAAGGTAAGCCAAGAGGGAGTGAGCCGCCACCAATACTCTCGACTGGATCGGGACAGTCGTCATGATCTCCATCGCGTCTTTTTGCGCCGAAACGGTTAGCACCGAGGAAGCAAGGCTCAACAGAATAAACGGGAGTTTTTCGATGAACACCGCAAGAAATGACCTCATTGAGTGAATCCTATTTGAAGGATACCAATCTATGATTAGAAGGACGAACGGAAGAGATACGGCCATGGGCTTGCTCAACAGGGCGAGCGCGAAACATCCCAAAGAGAGAAAGTAGAACCCGCCGAAGCGGACGGCTCTTGCGGTATCGTTTGTCGGCGTATGGCCATTACCACTCACATATTTTAAATATGCGAAGATGCTCATCAAAAAGAATAATGCGCAGAGAAGATCTTTTCTTTCCGCAACCCATGCCACGGATTCCACATGAACGGGATGAAGTCCGAAAAGCAAACCCGTAATGCAACCGGTTATCAATATGCCTCGCTCTCTGAGCCACGGTACGGCATCTTTCCTCACCGTCGGTCTGTATAATGCGAGCAACCGAGTGGCTACCATAACCACCATCGCAGTGTTGAACGCATGTAAAATGACATTCGTGAGGTGATGTCCGACGGGATTCAATCCCCAGATTGCATAATCTAAGGCGTGGGATATCCAGGTGAGAGGATGCCAATTTGAGGCGTGAAATTTGAGGAATGCCGATCTGATTAAATCCAGATTCATCGAGCGGATCATCGGGTTATCGGTGACATAGTAGACATCATCCCATACGAGAAATTCGTTCTGCAGACTGGGGAGATACACAAGGAAGGTTATGACTGAGACCATCCCGGCAAGGAAATATTGAGAAGTTCTTGTTTTTGGGGCTGGTCCTTCTCCCGACCACTGCCTGTCAACTGACAGGAGTGAAGTTTCGGAAGAGATGTCATTGCGAGCAAGGGTGCTCTGCGGAACTTCTCTCTTCTTCCTAGAGGGCTTGCTCATCCGCCATAAAATACCACATCCCTGATAATCGAGTCATCTCACTGCTCAGCCAGCTGAAGCATTGTATGGGCTTTGCATACAAGGCGGGAGCAAATTGGGGTAACACTGGAGAAGATGCTATCTCAGGTGGTGATTGTCTAATCTGTCCTGAATACCATTGCATGTAAGAAATGGGCAAACGATCAAATGGGGTTCGGCCGCTACTTGAGGTATCGTGGTGCGTTACAGCCGAAGGAATCTCCCAATTCACAAGCCCGGTTGAAATCCGCAATGGCAGGTTGTGCCCTACCGAGTTTGAGATAGACAAGCCCGCGATTGACAAAGATCTGAGGATCATTTTGGTTCAATGTGCTGGCCTTGTTGTAATCGTCGAGAGCCCTGTCGAGCCGGCCTATCTGATCATAGGTACTGCCCCGGTTATTATAGGCGTCATAATAATATGGGTTCAGCGCAATCGCCTCATCAAAGTCAGCGAACGCCTTGTCGAGCTGACCGGCTTCGACGAGCGCGTTTGCTCTGTTAAAGTAGGCCAGGGGGATCGTTGACGGCTCCTTTTCGATCACGTAATTCCAGAAGACAAGAGAATCCCGCCATATCCTTATCTGTGCGAGAGTCAGATATGTCAGGGATATGAATGCCGTGGCGATTACGAAAAGATAGGAGAACTGAAGAAGCAGCCTCCTCTTTCTCGCGGCGCCTACCTTTATCCAACCCCATGCCGCTCCTATCCCTGCGATGGCAAAAAGGCTGATGCTCGGCAGATACAGATATCTGTCTGCCATCGATTGTGCACCTACCTGAACGATGCCGAGAACCGGGAGCAATGTTATCAGATAATAACTCCAGGCTGCGAGAAATAAAGTATTCCTCCGCGAAAGGACCAGAAAGGCGCCGGTAATCCCGACCATACCGGCGATCGCCAAGGGATACTCTACGGACGAAAGCGATACGTCTTGGGGATATGGATAATAAGGGATTAAATTTATCGGCACTACCAATTTCGAGAGATAGGTGAGGATCGATTTCGCCGCCACGAGTACCCGTGTTGACAAAGGCACAACCCTCATGAGTTCCATGGCGGCCTTCTGCGCGTGCATGGTTACTATCGATGAGAGAAGACTGAGCGTAATGAAAGGGATCTTCTCGACCAATGCAACACGGAATGACTTAAGAGACTGGATTCTCCGCAGCGGGTACCAGTCTAAAATCAGCATAACGGCGGGGAGGCTAACCGCCATCGGCTTGCTGAGCAAAGCGAGAACAAAGAAACCGAATGTAAGCAAATAGTACTTCGAGCGAAACGGGAATACCCGTGCCGAATAACCGGGGACAACTCTATCGTATTTCAGGTACATCATGATACTGAGCAGGAAGAATAGTCCGCAGAGAAGATCCTTCCTTTCAGCAACCCATGCCACTGATTCCACATGAATGGGATGAAGTCCAAAAAGTAACCCTATTACAGCCCCTGCGATAAGGATGCCCCTCTCTTTCAGGCATGAGACTGCCCCACTCTTTATTACCCTCTCCCGATGCAGCTTAAGCAATCGTACGCTTATCAGAACGACGAGAGCAGTGTTCGCAGCATGGAAAATGACATTCGTGAGGTGATGTCCGACGGGATTCAATCCCCACATGGCGTAGTCCAAGGCGTGGGACACCCACGTGAGGGGATGCCAATTGGCCTCATAGAAATCGGTAAAGGCCCATTTGATGAAATCCCAGTCAAAGGAACGAATGTGCGGATTGTTGTAGACATACGGTTTGTCATCCCAATGCTTAATGAAGTCATTATGAAGAGATGAAAGATATACGATGAACGTTATGACGGAAACGGATGATATAAGCAAAGGCAGGTGTCTGACCTTTCCTGCCTTTTCGGCCGGTCCTTCGCTCGATAATTGCCGATCATCCGGCTCATGGAAAGACTCTGAAGTCTTGTCGCCCGCGGTCCGGTAGCCCGACGCCTTTTTCTTCCTCCCCGGAAGGCTATCCATAAGTTTCACAATACCACACTCCGTATAATTGCGTCTTTCGGTCATCTCCCTTCTCTTGTTGCCTTCGCTCTGCTAATATAGTTACATGATTTCCCAAAATAATGATCTTCCCCTTCACGCACCATGAACCGGAACAAGATATGTCCTGTTTGCGGAAGCGAGTACCTCCCGCAGATAGAGAAGTGCGCCGATTGCGGCGCGGTCCTTCTCCTGCCCGAGGAGTTGAAAAAGGCGGAGGAGGAAAAGAAGAGGCTCATGGAGAGGGCCCTCGAAAGCGAGGTCGTGGTCAGGGAAGGCGATCTGAATTGGCTCAGTGAGCTATACACAGTCCTCATCGACGCCGGCATCCCCTGCGCTGTCCGTTCCGATGCAGACTGCGGGAAAGGCTGCGGCAGCAAATACCGCTTGGTCGTATCGCCGGAAGAATCCGAGCGGGCGCGGGAGCGGATCGAGGAATACTTCATGGAGATGCATCCCGAGATCCGCGCTTCCCGGGAACGCGTGAAGGAAGGCAGATGTCCGGCCTGTGGCTCTCCTGTCGGAGCAGGCGAACGCGAGTGCCCGGATTGCGGCCTGCCGCTCGTCATTGTCGAGGAAGAGGGAGAAGAAAGTTAGTTGCCTTATCTTGTCGAATACCCTGAGGACTCGAGAGATTTCAGATTATTACAAGCCGGTTGACTTCCAGAGTCACATGCTCTCCTGAAGTCTGAAATGGCCGGTGGAACTTGACCCAGTTCAAGGTACGCAAGCCCCCGGTAAAGAAAATAGAATTCTCGGCCGACGTTGCTGCCGGCACCATACTGATTCCACAGAATCGCCTGGCTGTACTGTTCAATCGCCTTATCGAATCGCCTCATCTTGGCGAAAAGGAGACCCCGACTGAAATAGACATCCGCATGGTAGGGCTCCAATGAGACTATCGTATCGTAATCAGCCAATGCCTTATCAGGTTGTCCCCTGTCAGCAAACGCCTTCCCCCTTTTGAAGTAGGCATAGGTACTGCCAACAGGTGCCTTCTCAATGACATAGGTCCAGAGATCGATGTCATTCCTCCATATACTCATCTGCTCGATAGTCAGGTATGACATGGTGACAAACAGAACGGATACTGCGACAGCACCGAGGAGACCTGAAATCAGACTCGCCTTTATCCCCGTCAGATTTACCCTTGAAAAGATCCACGCAACCGCAGATCCGACGACAAGGAATGGCCCCAGGCTTGGCAGATAGGTATACCTGTCCGCCATCGCCTGTCCCCCCACCTGAACAAGACCGAGCACCGGCAGCAAGGTCACCACATAATAGCTCCAGACCGATAACCATAGCTTGTGACGCTTCATGGTCATGAAACAGGCTGCCTGGATGCAGGCGATGATTATCAGAGGAATGGAATACTCGAAAGACGACGGTTCGATGTCACGTGGGTAAGGGTAAATCGGCATCAAATTGAGAGGAAAGACCATCTTGAGAAGATAACTGACGATGGCCTTCCCCGCTACAAGCATTCGCCAGGTCAGTGGCACATGTTCAGTCAACAGCGTCGCCCCCGCAGCCTTTTGTGCAAGGAGAGTCACTATCGATGAAAGAAGGGAAAGCGCAACGAAGGGGAGTTTCTGAAAAAGGGCTATTCCGAATGTCTTTCCGGACTCTATTCTCCTGAAAGGATACCAATCGAGAATCAGCAAGACTGCCGGAAGGCTGACCGCCATCGGTTTGCTCAAGAGTGCCGGGATGAAGAAACCAAGGGCAGAGAGGTATTTCCCAGAAAGAAAAGGAGTGGCGATACCGCCGCGCGGCTCCTTCGAGCTCACATATCTCGTATACATCAGGAGACTGAGCAGGAAGAAGAGGCCACAGAGGAGATCCTTCCGCTCGGCGACCCACGCCACCGATTCCACATGGAGAGGGTGGATGCCGAACAATAAGCCGGTTACCCCTGCGATTATCAACGCCCCCCGGTCTGTGAAACCCAGGGTCGAGTCCTTTGACTTCGCCGTCTCCCGATACGCCTTCACAAGCTTCGTCACGAGAACTACCACGAGAAATGTGTTTGCCGCGTGCAAGAGGTTATTCGTGAGATGATGACCCAGAGGGTTCAGCCCCCAAACCGTGTAATCGAGGGCATGCGAAATCCACGTGAGAGGATGCCAGTTGGCAGCGCGGAACTCGAGAAATGCCGACTTGATCAGGGCGAAATCGAATGAACGGATAATTGGATTATTCGTGATATACTCATCATCGTCCCATGAGAGGAGGTCATTCTTCAGACAAAAGAGGTACATGAGAAAGGTCACAAGGGAAACAGCCGCCGCAACCAAATAAGGAGTATTTCTCTCTCCGCCGAGGAATCTTTCTCCCGATGACCGCCTCTTACCCGCTTTGCCTGACGATTCAATAGGGGTATCGCCGCTGTTCTGACGCCCTGATGCTCTTCCTTCTTTCCCCGGAGGCTTACCCATGAGTTCATAAGATATCATACCCTGGACAATCGCGTCTCTCCCCGTTCAGAGAGTCCGGTATCCGACAACCGGGGTGTTTCCCTAAAGCGGGCTTTTGTGATAGAGTTAACGTATGCGAATTCCGGAGGAGAAGAGAACGGTGGGTCGCTGTCATCTCCTTCGGCCGTGCCGGCTCCTGAGAAGCACGGGGGAAGAGAAGGATGAGCAAGAAGAAGCTTCTGAAAAAGACCGTCGCCCATATAGATATTAAGGCGTTCGACGCGACTCCCGTCATTGCGCAGTTCGAAAACACCGCCTTTCAGGCGAAGAATCTCTCGCGCGCCTGTGAAATCTACGAGAAGATGCTGAAGGACAGGGACTGTGCGGTGATACTCTGCCTTTCCGGTTCGCTCTTCAGCGCCGGGCTGAAGAAGATCGTCCATGACATGGTCGAGAACAACATGGTTGATGCCATCATATCGACGGGTGCGATCATCGTTGATCAGGATTTCTTCGAGGCCATCGGATTCAGGCACTACCAGGGATCCCCCCGCAGCAACGACGACGAGCTCTTCAAGCTGGGCATCGACAGGATATACGATACCTTTATCGACGAGGACGAGTTGAGGGAATGTGACCTGACCGTCAAGAGGATAGCCGACGGACTCCCGCCGCAGGCATACTCGTCGCGGGAGTTCATAGCCTTCATGGGGAAATTCCTCGACACCCGACGCAAGGGCGATGGTTCCGTTGTCTGGGCGGCGTTCAAAAAGCAGGTGCCGATATTCGTTCCGGCCTTTTCTGATTCGAGCGCCGGGTTCGGACTCGTGCTTCATCAGTGGGAAAGAAAGAATGAGCCGAAGGTGGCGATCGATTCTGTGAAAGACTTCCTGGAGCTGACGAAGATCAAGATCGCCTCGAAGAGTACGGGGCTGCTCATGATCGGCGGCGGCGTACCGAAGAACTTCGCCCAGGATGTGACGGTCTCGGCCGAGATCCTGGGGAAAGAATCAGGCATGCATAAATACGCCGTTCAGATTACCGTTGCCGATGAAAGGGACGGGGGCCTCTCCGGTTCGACCCTGAAAGAGGCACATTCGTGGGGGAAGGTCGACGACGTCTATGAACAGATGGTCTTCTCGGAGGCGACACTCGCCTTTCCGCTCCTCGCGAGCTACGCTTACCACAAGGGAAGCTGGAAGAAACGCGGCGCACGAAGGCTGAACCGGCTGTTCGCGGAGGAAGGCCTGTGACAATGACCCCGAGGAAGGCTTTCCTGACGAAGGGAGTCGGCGTTCACAAGGACAAGCTCTCTTCCTTTGAGGTCGCGCTGAGGAATGCGGGGATCGAGAAATGCAATCTCGTTTATGTCTCGAGCATCCTCCCGCCCCACTGTAAAATCATACCGAAGGGTCGGGGCCTCAAACTCCTCTTGCCGGGGCAGGTGACCTTCTGCGTCATGGCGAGGAACGAAACGAATGAGCCGAACAGGCTCATATCAGCAGCGGTCGGCGTTGCGATGCCGAAGGACCGCGTCAACTACGGGTACCTTTCGGAGCACCATGCGTTCGGGGAGACGTCAAAGATATCCGGAGATTATGCCGAAGATCTTGCGGCGACGATGCTCGCGACGACGCTCGGCATCTCCTTCGATCCGAACCGGGCCTGGAACGCCAGGAAAAAAGACTACCGGGCGAGCGGCCATATCTTCAAGACAACCCATATCTGTCAGTCGGCGGAGGGTGACAAGAATGGGCTCTGGACGACGGTCGTAGCAGCAACGGTCTTCATCATCGATCAGGATGTCTGAAGAGCCTCCCTTCAACTTTTGCGGCCTCGCTGACGAATTTACCACGATCGGAAATTCAGCTATTGTCATGCTGCCCGTGCCCTTTGATGAAACGAGCACCTGGATCAAGGGAGCGGACAAGGGCCCAGACGCGATCATCGAAGCCTCCCGTCACCTCGAACTCTATGACAGGGAAACCGATACCGAGGTATACCGGAAGGGCATCTTCACGGACCGGGCGATCGTGACGGCAGGCTCTGAACCGATGATCGAAGAGGTCTTCCGGAGAACATCCGAACTGCTTCAGCAGGAGAAATTTGTTGTCACGGTCGGAGGCGAACATTCGATCTCGATAGGCGCGGTTAGGGCTCACGCGGCCCTTCATGAGAAGATGGCGGTCCTGCACCTCGATGCACACGCTGATCTGCGGGATACGTATGAAGGTTCCCGATACAATCATGCCTGTACGGTCGCACGCATACAGGAGACGGTGGAGACGGTGATATCCGTGGGAATACGGAGCATGGACTCCTCAGAGCGCACGAAGCTTGATGAAAAGAGAGTCTTCTATGCGGACTATATCCACGGAGCAAATGGCTGGATTGGAGAGGTGCTTGCGGTTCTTCCCCGGCGCGTCTACGTGACGATCGACCTTGACGTGTTCGACCCGGGGATCATGCCGTCCACCGGAACGCCGGAGCCGGGCGGGCTCGACTGGTATCAGGTCCTGAGACTCTTAAGGACTGTGTCCCAGGAAAAGGTCATTACCGGGTTCGATGTGGTCGAACTCTGCCCATCGGCAGACAGGGCCCCGGATTTTCTTGCCGCCAAGCTCATCTACAAGTTGTTGAGCTATTCGTTCGCTTGACAGGCCTGTTTCGTCCGCTCCTTGCGTGTCATTGCCTGCCTACCTTCTTCCCGATCTGATAGCAGAGACCGCGGAGCGTCTTTAGCTCCCAGTCCGTGAGCCCTGCCCTGCCGATGAAATGCTTCAGATTCGCCATGGTCCTTTTCCTTATGTTTCTGTCACCCCTCGGGATATATTCAAGCAATTCGAGCGTCACGGAAATGCTCTCATAGAGATCCGCGATCTCTCCGTGTCCTTGCAGGCCGGGCGGGGCGGCGGTCCCCTGAGGGATGATGTGGGAACCCCGGCCGCCTCCCGCCTCTGGCCCGCCCGGCTCCGCGAGGAAAAGCTCGTAGGCGATGATCAGCACCGCATGGGAGAGGTTGAGAGAGGGCTGGAGCCTGCTGCTCGGTATCGTGAGCATGAATCCGCATTCCTCCACTTCCTCGTTCGAGAGCCCCCGCGCCTCCCTGCCGAAGAGGATCGCCACCTTGTTGTTGACCGCCATGCGGAAAATCTTTGATGCCCCCTCACCTGCGGGCATGATTACCCCACGGCTCTTTCCCCTTCGCCGAGTCGTCCCGACGACGATTGCCTTGTCCTTTATCGCATCAGCGACGCTCGGATAGATCACAGCCGAGTCGAGAACATCGTGGGCGTTTCTCGCGAACCACGACCCTTCAGTGGTCATCTCGGGAGGAGGACTCACGAGACAGAGGTTCCGGAAACCCATATTCTTTATTGCCCTGGCAGAGGCGCCAATGTTGCCCGGTTCCTTCGGTTCTACAAGAACGAAATAGACGTTATCCTGCCATGCCTTCATCATCTGCAATACCGATCAGCCATGCGCTCTTCAGGGGCTCCGGGGAAAATAGATTCTCAGGGAATTACATCCGAAATCATCCCCCAGGTCACAGGCCTTTCTTAGATCGGAGAGGGCGAGTCGAATCTGACCGATCTGAAGATAGAGGAGACCCCGATTGACGGGAAGCATTGCGCGGTGACGCTCCCCTCTTTCTTTTCGACGACCCAGCCACGGATTCTAAAATACCACAGATCTCGTCATCGCGTCACTGCTTCTCTCTTTCGGGTTTCCGTCCGCTGTCGGGCCCGCTGGGCTCGGGAATTATCTCGCATGGAATCTTTAACGGGAGGATGGCGGGGTCTGTATGGTCGGGGTTTAATCCGACCTGCGCGGGCCAGCGAGGAACGGACGGGAGCTATCGTCGGGATGAATGTTTGTCCTGATGCGCCGTAAATACCTCGTCGAAAAATGGCGCCATCAAGATAAATGCCTTGAAAACGTCGGGATCGAAGTGTTCCGGGCTTGTCCGTCCATCCCCCTCTGTTATCACCCTGAAAGCATCCCCGTGATTCAGGGGAAGTTTATACGGCCTCTTGGACCTCAGTGCATCATACTCGTCAGCGAGCCTGACTATGCGGCCTTCCACCGGTATCGTGACCCCCTTCAATCCCCTCGGATACCCTTCACCGCACCAGCTTTCATGATGGTTTAACGCGATCGACTCAGCCATCTGGAGCGTCTTGTCCGCTGAACCGCTCAGCATTTTAGCGCCTATCGTGGTATGCCTCTTTATGATCTCGAACTCCTCCTCCGTGAGCAGGCCAGGCTTCAGGAGGATATTGTCGGGTATCCCTATCTTTCCGATATCGTGGAGAGAACTTGCGAGTCCGATTTTTTCGACGAAATCCCGATACATACCCATGGCCTCGGCTATCTTGGCCGAATAGAGGCCGATTCGTGAAACATGGGCTCCCGTTGCGCTATCCCGGAATTCGGCAATTGCGGACAGACGTTCTATGATCTCGACACTCAGACTACTCGCCATCGTCGCCGTCTCGGCCAATTCCCGGGTCCTTCGCAGCACGGTATCTTCAAGCATGACCCGGTAATCCTTTTCAGCCTCAGCCATCCGGTGGTACTTGAGCGCCTTCTCGACGGCGCGGATAAGATAATCCGTCTTGAATGGCTTCAGGAGAAAACTGAAGGCCCCTTTGTTTATCGCCTCGATCGCCGTATCCACTTCCGCGTATCCGGTCATTAAGATGACCGGTATCTCGGGGTTGATGTCATGGATCCGTTCAATGAGTCCAAGGCCGGAAACACCGGGCATCCGGATATCGCTCAATACAGCAACAACCGCGTTACGCTGCAAGAGGGCCAGCGCCTCTCCCGCGTTCTTGGAACAGATGACAGGATAATGAAATGCCATGAGCGCCGACGAGATAAAGTCGAGAACTGAGGGGTCGTCGTCGACGATGAGAATGTTTCCTTCTATTTCTCCTGTTTCACTCATCTATGAACCTTCGGCATCGAAACGCCACAAGATTACAAATGATCACGTGTTCTTGAAGAGAGACGTCATTTCTTGACCGTCTGTGCCTTTACCGTGACATGCGTTATAGCACCTCCTCCGCTTCCGTCGCATCCGACCAGTTTAACGGCGAGAGGCTTACCGATGAATTTTCCGGGCTGGATCGTCTCCGCGACGTCCAGGTCAAGCCAAAAGATACCGCTTATCGTACAGAAGGTTATGTCCGCGGGACACTGCTGCGACAGGGAGAAATGGGTCAGCTCTCTTGAAGGTTCCATAAACATACCGTTCACTGAGGGTCGGGCGGTGATGCGTGCGGGGCCAGTGACAGGGGCGATCTGTTTCTCGAAGAGCATCATGACTTCCACCGCGAGCACACTTCCGGCGTTCCCTTCCTTAATGGTGGCCGTCAGCAAGGTTCCTTCTCCGCCGCGACAATTCGGAATCGTGACACCGGGCCTCGACGCGAAGACCGAATTCATCCCGGGTGAGGTGTCCCATTCGGCAGAGAGCGGCAGCACCCCTTGAATGAGGAAACAAACAACTATAATGAAGCGGACAATGGATGAGCCCATGGCATGAACCCCCTCATGTCGGTTTTCTCGCGACTGTCCTTCCGGTCACGGTATCCTCCATTCAATGATAGTATGATTTCCCTTCCACCGCAAGCAAACGCAATCCCTCACTATTTTATACAAGCCGAGGCAACCTATCAAGTAATGCCGCAGCGCCGAAAGACAGAAGGCCGCACTTCTTCAGCTTATATGACTTCAGATCTCTTCTGCCGGCATGCTCTTCCTTATTCTCTTTGCTTCTCCAAAAGGGCGCCTTTTTTGTATAATGAGAATCTATGGACCGCGTCGGATTTGTCTATGATGACATTTTGCTGAAGCACGAACCCCCGCCGTGGCACCCAGAAAAGAAAGACCGGCTCATCCGCATCCTGAGGGCACTGAAAGCCTCAAACCTATGGGATCGCATCGTTCCGATAAAACCGCGCAAGGCCAGCTACGACGACCTTGCCCTCGTGCATACCCCCGGGTATATCGAGAAGATGAAGACCTTTACGGGAGAATGTCTGGATATGGATACCTTTGTTTCAGAAGGCAGTCTGGAGGCCGCGCTCTATGCTGCGGGCTCCGTCATCGAGGCCGTAGAGAGGTGCAGGGCTGGTGATATCGAGAGGGCCTTCTGCGCTGTCCGGCCTCCCGGACATCATGCCGAGGCAGACGAGGCGATGGGCTTCTGCATCTTCAACAACATCGCCGTCGGCGCTCGGCACGCTCAGCGGGCCGGTTTTGAGAAGGTCTTCATCGTCGACTTCGACGCCCACCACGGAAACGGGACACAGCATATCTTTGAAGAGAGCGATTCGGTCTTTTTTTTCAGCACCCATCAATACCCGTACTATCCGGAAACCGGGAAGGACTCGGAACGGGGGAAAGGCAGGGGCGAGGGATATACCTACAACATCCCGATACTGAAGGGTTCGGGGAATAAGGACTACCTCTATGTTTACCAGGACATCCTCCCCGGGCTCATCAGGAGGTTCGCGCCAGATATCGTTCTCGTCTCGGCGGGCTATGACATCCATGCGCGCGACCCCCACGCTGACATTCGGGTTACCGATGAGGGCATCAGAGGCATTGTGCGGAGCATCCTCACTTCCTCATCGGGCCCTGTCGTTTTCACCCTTGAGGGCGGCTATGACCTTTCCGCTCTTGAAGAGTCTGTGAAGATCACCATCGAAGAGATGCAGAAGAACTAAGGAAGCACCGGTTTTGTCGCCCGGGCATTACCTCCCGAGCCGCGAGAAGAAGAGCCCCAGATATCTATTCAGGAAATTTGACCTGCCGAGGAAAGGCACCACCGGTCTCCTCCTCGTGCCGAGGCTTTTCAGTATCCCGCGGAGTTCGCCGTTGTCCCCGTCCGTATGGAGACCCCTGTTGAAAACCCTGATCGCTTCTTTCTTATTGCCCGCAGCGATATAGGCCCTACCGAGGTTGAGGTAGAGGAAGGGGTAGAAGAATTCTTCACCGAAAGGCACTTGTCCCTTCAGCGACTCTATCGCCCTTTTACAAGTCTGAATTCCTTCTTTGTAGTGCTTGTTCACCATCACGTCGAGGTAGCCGTAATAGGAGAGGAGAAATGGGTCATCAGGGTGATAGCGCAGTCCGTCATCAAGTACGAGGAGTGCATTCCCCTCTTTCTTCTTGCCGATCAGGCCCCTCACCTCTTCCAGGTACTCAACGGCTGTCCTCTCTTTCGCCGCCTTTTCGGCCATCAAGCTCCTGAAGGCCATCTGATGTTGTTTCTCCATGAGCTGCCGGATCCGCTCATCCCGGTCAGGAAAGACGGCGACATCTCCGCAGTCTGTTTCTTTCGAGTAGATTATCCGACCCTTCAGGTAGACCCTCGTCATGAGAAGTGGATTCTTGACCCCGCCGTCCTCCGTCTGGATGAAATACTTCTCCCCGCCGATCTCTATCTCGGAATTGAATTCTCCGCCGCGGGAGGATTTGATCCTGAGGGGTTCCTCGCTCATGCTGCTTCTTATCATAGCAGAAAAGGTTACCGATTTCTTCCAGGGGGTACCTGACCGGCTACTGCTGAGTCCTTTCCATCCTTATCTTTCCTGAACCCTTTGCCCGAGTGAGAACTGCCGGATCGCCCTGAATGGTCCCGACGATGTTCACAGCGCTTGCCGGCACGGGCTCTTTCCCCCTGCTCATCGGGGTCGGACCGAAGAATATCGCGAGGGCATTCCCGGGAGGCCAGAAACCGATATCCCCTGCCTTAACCCTCCTTGTCGCTGTCTCATCAAGGTCCATCCGGAGCGGGATCTCAAAATAGAACTCGTCGCCCCATTCGTTCGGCACCGCTTCGATCGGAAGGAGGGCGGCGATAGCCTTCGCACAATCCGTATCTGCAAGTTCGCCTCTCAGGCAAACTCCGGCGAGGATTATCTCGATTTTCGTCGGCATCCCCTATCTCCCGTCATCGTCAGAATCTTTCCTTTTCCCAGGCCACAGCCCTATCATAGTGTCTGAACATCCTCTCCCGCCTCCTGAACTCCCTGGAGTGGACCGATCTTCTCTTCCCTTTCTCGGTCTTCTCCGTATCCGCATGAACCATCTCGTGGTAGACAACGAACTCGATATAATAACGGGGAACGTGTCTCCTGTCGAGAAGGGGGCTTATACGGATGGTATTCGTACGGCAATTGTAACTTCCGAGGGTCCTTTTTTTCGCAGCGTAACGGGGGCTTTTCAGTCCCCAGGTTATCGGGCAGCATATCCTCCCGCCGAAATACTCGTTGTTTATTCCATGCCAGATCTCGTTGAGGTCATGGTATCTGCCCTGTGTCTTGATTTCCGTCTTCCTCGGTTGTCTCGTGGGCAGCAGGTTTCTGTTCTGTCTCACGAATCGATTCAGATGAGGAGTCTTTCTCTTCCGGTGTCTGATGAAATCGGCTATCTCATCGATGACAATGCCGTCTGCATCGAGGAATATCCGGTGAAGCCTGACGAAAAGCATTCCGCCTTTTGTCCTTACCGAGAGCATGCTCGAAGAGTTATCGGTAATCACCAGTGAAACGGGTTTCCCGGCGGTCATGGAGAAATACTCTCTGAGAGATTCCCGCCCGTAGCCCAGAGGCAGGCGGAGCTGCTCGCTCCCGTTCGGCTTCATCCGGGAGCCCCAGACAGGGGCTTGCCGGATTTCACGTTTCTATCCACGGAATAATCTTACATCCCTTCCCGGGATTTGACAACAGGAGCCAGATAGCGTCATCTCTCCCCGAGAGGTCCGTGTCCACTCCGTCCGTTTTGATGATTCTGGATGAAACGGACGATCTTTTGTATTATAGGGAATGCAGATGAAGATACGGACGGTGGCCTATTTTGACTGTTCGGCAGGGATAAGCGGCGACATGTGCCTCGGTGCCCTCATCGATGCCGGCGTGACCGTGAGAGATATTGAGGAGGGGCTGAAAAGTATTCCCCTAAAGGGGTACCGCCTTGCGGCACGGAGGGTGAAGAGGGCAGGGATCGGCGCTACGAAGGCTGACGTTATCATCAGCGGTTCATCGAGCGGCGAACACGCCGGTAGGAAATGGGAAGACATTAAAGAGATAATCGGCAAATCATCTCTCCCCGTCTCGGTGAAGAGGAGGGGGCTCGCGATCATGAGGAGACTCTTCGTTGCAGAGGGAAAAGTCCACCGTAAGGCATACACGAGGACGCATCTTCACGAACTCGG
>DASPUT010000077.1 GCA_035622735.1 Thermodesulfovibrionales bacterium
CTCTGGGATCGCCGGTCCCGAATAACACCTACGGGTATGGTCGAATCGATGTCGCTGCAGCGTATCAATATGCCTTTCTCAATTTCGTCAATGGGGGCAACGATCCTGTTGTGCTGGTCCATGACGCCGCTATTGTTGCGACGTATCCTGACATCCAGACTGCCCTTGATAATTGCAGTAACCTTGACATCATAAAAGTGCAGGCAGCGACTCCTCTTGCCGCCCCGGACATTGACCTGCTGGGCATCGCCGTAAGTCTTCTTGGCGGCTATGACTCGGCCTTCTTATCTCAGACTGGTTCTACGACTCTCCAGGGAACGCTCACAATCACTGCGGGAACCGTTATCATCGCGAATGTGATAGTAGCCTAACATAATAGCCTCGCTGTTATGTATTCGGATATAATATCGTATGAAAGTTTTTCCGTCCGCCCGGGAAAGAAGGAAAATCGATTTTGTTATTTGCGGCACGCAAAAAGGGGGCACCTCGGCCCTGGATGCATATTTGAGGGATCACCCTCTGATATGCATGGCAAATCAGAAGGAAGTCCATTTCTTTGACGAAGAGAAACATTTCCGCGGCAGCAAGCCCGACTACCCGGCGTATCATGCATGCTTCAGTCCCGGCCCTTCCCACAGGCTCCTCGGAGAGGCCACGCCTGCGTATATGTACTGGTATGACGCGCCCAGGCGGATGTGGCAGTATAATCCGGGAATGAAACTCCTCGTGGTATTGAGGAACCCCATCGACCGGGCGTACTCCCACTGGAATATGCAGCGGAAACGGGGCATCGATAATCTTTCGTTTTGGGATGCCCTCCATAGCGAAAAAGAGCGATGCCGCGCAGCCCTGCCTTATCAGCATAAGCAATTCTCCTATGTCGACAGAGGGTTCTACCTGGAACAGCTGCGAAGGCTTTCGACCTACTTTGCCCGGGATCAGGCCCTCATTATGCGACACGAAGACCTGAGATCCAGGCCGAAGGAGACAATGGATGCGATATGTGATTTCCTCGGCGTTGACCCTGTTCAAGACCTACAGGTCAGGGAAGTGCATTCCCACGAGTATGACTCCCCGATGAGTAAAAGCGAGTGGGAGCATCTGCGCTTCGTCTTTGAGTATGAGATAAGGGGCCTTGAACGACTGTTGGGCTGGGACTGCAGCGATTGGCTGGCCGGCTGATGGAGAGTGCAGTGCCGGCCCGCACGATGGACACCGGCCTGATGGCCGGGTATCATAATACTGAAAAATGATGGGACCTTCTGCCAGCAATCCCGCGCCCTATCTGGGAATCCGGTATCAGATAAAGTATCATAAATGCAATCTCAATTGTCCCTACTGCATCATACACTGGAAAGAACAGGACAATCTCTTCGACCTCGAAAAATTCAGGCGGATTATCGGCAAGATAAAGGAATTGCCGTTTACGGTCTGCCTCAGGATCGGCGTTGGCGGCGAGATATTCACCTCGCCCGAGATACTCGGCGTGATCAGGGATATCTGTAATGAAGAGAACAACATAACCGGCATAAGCTTTTCTTCCAACCTCCAGGCAGACTGGGACACCGTCATCGGGCCGTTTGTCCGGTCGACCAACACCGGCAAGCTCGGCATAGGTTGTACGCTCCACGACACGGTAATAAAGGATGTCAACCCTTTCTTCGAGAAGGTGAAACGTCTGAAAGAGAGCGGTGTCCAGCTTTATGTGGGATGTGTGGCCATTCCCCAGAGGATACGGTTCATAAGACAATACCGGCAAAGATGCAGGGAGCTCGGCGTGCCCCTTATCCTGAACGCGGCGATCGGCACATTGAAAGGCGTCGAGGCCGCCGACCCTGAACTCGTCTACCCCCGCGATTATACGCCCGGTGAGATAAGAAAACTCAAAAAGCTCTGGCATACGCCTCATAGCTATAAAATGCTGCTGGAGGCATGCAGCCCTCACGGCATGAGATGTTCCGCCGGGAAGAATTATATTTATATCGATCACGACGGCAATGTCTACCCGTGCCAGTCGATAAAGTCGACCATGGGGAATATAGCGAAAGAGGGGATAACGTTTCAGGATGAGGATACGGTCTGTCCGGCTGACACCTGCTGGTGTGGGAATGAAAACCAGGCGCTCAGAATCGTCGACAGAAATTATGACAGGACGAGGACGTTAAGGATCTTTTATCCCAGGGAAGGCATCCCTGAAGAAGCCTTGTACGAAGGATACAATCCACCGATATACAGGAGAAAGGCCTTTGATGTCAGGAAACAGTTCAAGCGACTCAGATCCGCTCTTCCTTGCAGGAAATGACGCGGCGAGAATCTGCAGAAGCGAGATTCGGTGAGAGGCTGTCGTAATCATGCCGATACCGTTCATCTCTTCATTGCTTAAGAAAAGAGGGATCTTCCGCTTCGAGAAGGAGAAGTCCGTGCTGTTTATCACCCTGGACTCCTGCCGTTACGATACCTTCGAGAATGCAAAGATACCGAACCTGAGGGCTGTGGGAAAATTGTACCGTGCGATGGCGCCGGGGAATTTCACCTACGGTTCCCATGCTTCCATGTTTGTGGGCTTCACTCCGGGAATAGCGGGACAGAGGGAAGCCTTTGTTAATCCGAAATACGGAAAGATATTCAAGCTCGTCGGCGCCGGATATCCGGGCAAGGGGACCGAACATCTTGTGCTGGAAGGTCGAACTATCATCGATGGGTTTAAGAACAAGGGATATCTTACCATCGGCTCTGGCGCCGTGGGCTGGTTCAATCCCCAGAGCAGGACCGGCCAACTCCTGACCGAAGACTTCGACAAATTCTACTTCCCCGGCAACACGC
Source organism: Thermodesulfovibrionales bacterium (assembly GCA_035622735.1). Lineage (NCBI taxonomy): Bacteria > Pseudomonadati > Nitrospirota > Thermodesulfovibrionia > Thermodesulfovibrionales > Thermodesulfovibrionales bacterium. Next base: position 2,824 of record DASPUT010000077.1, read on the forward strand.
ATTCGCTCGCGAGACAGCTGGACTGGCTCGGGCATGAGCTGGTCGATCCGTCCAGGCCGGTGTTTGTATTCCTCAATATCGGTGAGACCCATGTCCCCTACTACTATGAAGGAGCACCGTGGAATTGTGAAGTTAATCCGTGCGTACCCTTTTCCGAGAGCAATGATGCTGCAGAATGCCGCAGCCGTCAGAAAGCGTGTCTGGAATATGTCGACGCTCTCCTGAAACCGCTCCTTGAGGCGTTCCGCGCTGCCACTACGGTAGTCTGCTCTGATCACGGCGACTGCTGGGGCGAAGACGGTCTGTGGGAGCACGGGATCCATCATGAGAAGGTACTGGAGGTCCCTTTGCTCTTCAGGCTCAACGGGGGTCAGCAGAGATAGACTCGCACTAGTGCGGTATCCTTAGTCGGGAGACATGGATGATTCTGCCGGTTTATCTCCTGCAGAATCATCCATGTTGAGGTGGTTACGGATTGTGGTAGTTTGTTACCGAAGGATCAGCCGGAGTCCCGCCTGTGAAAGGATTGGTGACGCCGACAGCAAAATTATTTTTGTAGATACCTGACGAGCCAGAAAAACTGAGCCCATACGTCATGTTGAAGACCGTATTATCTCTTGCAATCGCATTTGAACCGTTGACCGAAAGTCCAGTTGAGGTCCCCGGCCCGAGCGCAGGGTTTGTCATGATGTTGTTATCGACCATGTTATCGGCCGATAACGCATCAAGATAAATGGCATAGGACGTTTCACCTGCTTCTTCCCTGGTGGCGGAGACCGCGTTGGCGCCGATGACCGATGTTGCGCCGCTCGAGTAGATACCGAAGACCGCAGCGCCGGAGCTGCCATTAGTGCTGCCCACGATATTCTCTCTGATCACCGCCGCCCGGCCTGAGGAATAAATGCCGTAAACATCAGGCGTGCCGACAGTGGTGCCGCCGGTGTTTATCACCTGGTTGTAACGGATGCGGTTCCCGAAGCCGACAACCATGATACCGCGGGCTGTATTGGAATCGGCACGGATGCCTTCCACGACATTGCCCAGAGACGTGTTGCCCGAGGTATCGTCCAGCTGTATGCCGCAATAGAAGCCGCGCACGACACCGTTCCTGACGATGACATTCTTCCGCTGGTTAGCGTAAATGCCGACGGCCTGAGTCGCGAGTCCCGCGCCCTGCCCCCCGATCCTGTGGTCGTTGAGATCGAGCACGACATTGCTCGCGTTGATCGTAATAACATTGCCTGTCGGGGAAGAGGAGGTAAGGTCACTCGTAAGGCAATAATTACCAGGCACACTGATCGTGTAGGGCACTAACATCTGATTGATTGGCGTGCAGAGAGTTAATTCTGCTTGCGTCACGGTTGCGATCGCAAAAACAAACATACTGGTCAGGACAAAGAATACTGCACATCTTCCGATCTTCATTGCAGATCCTCCTTCATTTATTCTTTAAGAAGTCAAAAGGGTTTATGAATCCTTTCTGTGTAGTGAGAGAAAACGGCAACATAAATCCCTCAACGCAAAAAAAAATGTTTCTTATGAAAAGGGTTTGTTACGTGGAAGGGGGAGAAAGGCCTGAATGAAGAGGACAGAAACCTTTTTGAAATAGGGGCTTCTTTTCCTCAATTACGCCTGTGAGAGCTGGTGTTCTCGCCAAGACGAGTTCGTCGGCGATGAGTAGAGAAGACCTCGCAGGGGGCTTCAATCGTGAATGAACGGTTTCCTGTACTTCAGCTGCCTTTACTTTGAGGACCGTGCCCTGTGACGGGTCAGGGCCCGTGTCATTTCTCTCCTCCCCTGTCACGATCGAGAGCAGTAATTCGGCGATGAACAATTTCATGTCGAGTGGGGAGCGTGTTATTTGAACAACAGAGGCGTGTAACTCATTGTGGACCTCTGTGTGCAGATACACCAGAAAGGGAGATGTTGCGTATATGCAAAAATATATCAGGAAGAAAACCGTTACAGGATGAATCTTGAGTTTAGATGCCATGAGATCCTTCTTCCAGCCTACCGCCTCACCTCTCATTTGGGATACAGATTCAAAATGAATCAGGGTCGCCTTCATGAAAAGCAATTTCCATACCATAATTTCAGGTTCGTAAATTGATATAAAACTAGGACATTGCTCGGTCCAACCGATCAATCTTGGGTAAAGAACTACATAGCATGGGAAACAAATGACACAAAGAGCGACGACCGTAGGCGAAGAGGCGTGAAAATTGTTCCGGATTAGAGGAAGACCGAATCGCTCAGTGGATGACCCACTCGCTCCGTTTTACCAGTTCCGGATGGGGACCTTCGGTCAACTGAACAATGTAACATCCCTTCGATGCATAGCGCTGTCCGGGGCCAAAACTCAACCGCGGATAGAGGACAACGTCATAGGACTGATCGGGCATCATATCGATCAGCTCAAGAAGACGGTCTCTGTAGTAATACCCCTTCAGCATACCGAGTTGCTCCGAGAGCATCCGAACAATATCATACATCTTGTACCCTATATCGATATTGGAAACGGGAAGTTTGTTGTTCCTGATCCAGGCCTTGACCCCGTCTTTCAGCCCTTTCCCTTCCTGGGGGAGTCTGTAAGGATACGTCACATACACAAAACTTCTCACCTTCTCCGGCAGGGAATACAGATCTTGCCCCAGAATGCCCGATGAGACGAAGACCATGCCCGGTCGGTCTTGGACATCCACAAGCCCACCGATGGCAGAGAGGTCTTTCGGGCTCAGCCACAAAACGAGAATCGAATTTTTGTGCCGGCCGACCAGCTGCTTCCAGAAGTCTCCATTCACGATTTCTCCATTAGAAAGCATGACATCTATGGGAAGGGGCTGGCCGAGGTTCTCCCGCGTCTCCCGAAAGGCTCTTGCAAGGGTGACGCCGGACCGGTCATTGCGAAAGACCTGGACGACCGACAGATCGGGAGCAAGATTCTCCTCGATAGAGTGAAGATATCTTGCAACAGCCTCCCCTTCCTGATACAAGCCCTTGGAGAAATAAAGTGTATACCACTCCGTGTCAGAGATCAGAGGGAAATCGGTAACGGGAAAGAAATTGGGGATCCGGTGCTCCTCACTAAATTCGTGGATAGGTGCCCAGTCGCCCGTGGTAATTCCGCCCACAAGCGCAAAGACGGGCTTCTTTTGGTAATATTCTTCCAGCTGTTTTCGCCAGCCCTCCCGTGGTCCCTTCAACTCCCAGACATCGAGCGTCAGCCCTCGAAAGCCCTTGTCCATGACTTCCTCGGTAAATGGCCCTGTTTTGGCCCTCCTTGCCGCGTGCCGTGATTTCCCCCATGTTCTGGCATAAAACTGAAGAGGTGCCACCATCGACTCACGGTCTTCTTTCTTCACTTCTTCCGTAACCACAGTGGCAAGGTGTATCGTCGTGTCGGTAACTCCGGGTGGCATCTCTGCGGTCAGGTTCTTGAGATAAAAGATCATAATCTCCATATCATGATCATCAAGAAAGTATCTCGGCATGACGCCGTTGAGTTTCCTACCGTTCGGATCTTCTCCTGCCCTCAGCGCAACCGCCAGCGTCTCGTCAGTGTATGCGGGGCGGAAGTCGCCGCTGAGAAGCATCTTGGGCAGTTTTTCCCGGGCTGACTTGCTCAGGTCTCCCATCATCGACATCGGTTTATAAAGTCTTGGACCGTCTATAGGAAAGGTATAGACCGTGCCTTCCAGCGATCCCATCCCGCTCCTTTGATGACAGCTCACACAGCTGAACATCCTGCCGTCTACAGGGATTTCCCCCTCAAGAACAGCCTGCAGGGGCTCTCCTGATGGCAGTATCCCGTCACGATACATCCGCTCCCCCTGCCGCAATGCCTCTTCCCGTGATACTCCTGCAATCGTGAGAGACTGTTTATCCTCGGCTGTAATTGTCCCTGACCAGAGAACGACGAGAAGCAGGGAAAGAATTCCCCATGCCAGGAACACCGCGACATCTTTCACCGACTGAAAAACCTTCCTCACTTGAGCACCTTCTGGTATTCTCTTATGAGATCTCGCGTCCCGATAATGCCGTAAATCCTGACCCAGCGGGTCTCGGCCGGACCGTGGAGCAAAATGAGGGGAAGGTGACGCATCTTATCGGAAGTGTACGCGTCAAGGGCCTTCAACACCTTTTCGATGTCCTCCCTGCGGCCGGTCAGGAAGTCCCATCCCGGCTTTGCGTCGTACCTTTGGAGATAGGCCTTCATCGCTTTTGGCGTATCGTTATCCGGATCGATCGAGATGGAGACGAGGTTGACGCCGGCGGATTCCGGTCCGAGCTTCCTTTGAAAATCGCAAAAGCCGATCGACAGCACGGGACAGATCGTGGTGCAGGTGGTGAATATGAAATCCACGAGGACTGGCTTGTCCGAATTCAGCAAGGTCCTGAGTCGGACCTTCTTGCCATTCTGATTTACCAGGGTCACATCCGGAACCGCGTAGTTTTCGACAGTCCTCTTAAACTTTTCGTTCGTCTCGGCCCTTACCCCATCAGAGGTGACGACAAGCGAAGATAGAAGAAAAAAGAGTATGAAAGAGCATACCCTGCATTTCACCAGAGGCGTTGCCATATGGGAAACCTCCATCTGAATATCAGCTGTGCCAACATATTATCACAAAAAGTCGTTGCCGTCTAATCAAACCAATCCGGGCGACATTCTGAAGAGTCGCTCACCATATCTCTTATGCACTTGACTCACAGGCTTTAATATGTAATATTATGCATTAAAGGGGGTAATCCGAAGCCCCGGAGGACTTTTGAGGGTCACTTTAACAAAGTAGAGCAAGTCGTCGCACAAGAAACTGGTCTAGGCCGGACAGAGGACATCATAAGCGGCGATTTCACTGGCAATGACGGGAGGGGCGAATAATTTCATTCATGATTGAACAGTCCTTAAAAGGAGGAGAGGTATGAAAAAAATATCGGTAGTGATGATGGCAGTGATGGCTATTTCAGTTTTGCTGGCGGTTCCGGCGTTCAGCGCGCCAAAGCTTATTGTGAAGGCCGCGAACGGGACTGATGATGTTTTCCACGTGGAGGATACGGGGAATGTCGGAATCTTCTCTGGAATTACAAACCCGGCTGCGCCGACAGCACCGTTGAACATCGTCTCGGCAGGTTCGGGAAATCTCTTCACGATAACAACCACATCCCCGGCAGGAGGTGCAGGGTTTGAATTTAAAGTGCCGGGCGGCGGTGATTGGCTCTTCAGGGCAACTCAGGATAATGGGTTCAAGATAAGGGATGGGGCAAATGCGAAGGATGCGGTCTACGTTCAATTTAATACCGGCCATGTCGGGATCGGCACACTTACTCCGGCCCATCCTCTCGTAATTTGTGCATTTCCGGGCTCGGCGACGTGCGTTTCTAATGACGGTACCACAACATGGACAGCTTCGAGCCGTGAATACAAGGAGAATATTCAGTCTTTACCCGCTGACAAGGCGATTGACGCCCTGAAGGACCTCAATCCTGTTACCTTCAGATATAGAGACATCCCCGACCAGCCGCACGTCGGATTTATCGCAGAGGATGTTCCTGATTTGGTTGCGTCGAAAGACAGAAAGGCACTGAGTCCGATGGACATCGTGGCTGTCCTGACGCGAGTGGTTCAGGAGCAGAACAAGACTATCGAGGCGCTCTCGGCGAAGATCGACAGGCTCGAGAAAGCTTCAATGGACGGAAGAAAGTTTTAAGGCACACAACAGTTTTACGGCAGACAACCGAAGGAGCTGTTTCCATGAAATCTGCTGCCTGATACAACGGGCAGCAGATTTTTTATGCCCCTCATGAAATCTCGCTTCTGATGACAATTTGCCGCTGATCGGTTATTATATTGTGCGTTGAGAAGCCCAGACGCAGAGGAAATGTTGCGTTCATGGAAAACGGCAAGAGACAAAGGGCCATAGGCATCCTCGGTATGCACCGGAGCGGCACATCGGCGATTGCGCGGGCCGTAAATTTACTGGGACCGTACATAGGGCATGCGGATCATTTAATGAAGCCGATCGAAGGCGATAATCCGCATGGATTTTGGGAGCACTGGGCGGTCTTTTCCCTCCACGAGAGGCTCCTCACATTTCTTGCGAGATCCTGGGATGGCCTTCTTCCCCCCCCTGAGGGCTGGTGGAAACAGCCGGAAATAACTCCCTTTCACGAGGAACTGCGAAACCTCATAACCACCGAATTTGCAGGGCAAGACATTTGGCTCTGGAAAGACCCCCGAACTTCCTTGGTTCTGCCGCTCTGGAAGGAGGTCCTCCGCGAGCTCAATATCGACGCGCACTATCTGCTTTGCGTAAGAAATCCCGTGGACGTCGCTTCCTCGTTGTTGCGGCGGAACCATTTCCCTAAGGCAAAGTCGCTCTCCTTATGGCTGCTCTATACTGTGTCTTCTCTTTACTGGACGAACGGCGCTAAACGTATCGTATTTCGTTTCGACGATCTCATTGAAAACTGGGAAGATTCTCTCAGAGAGGTTTCGACCTCGTTGGGCATCCCGTGGCCTCAGGATGACCGTGGGCTCCGGAGATCCATGGCTGAGTTCCTCCGTCCGGAAGACCGTCACAGCAGTTCAGATGCTGAATTACTCTTCCATGACACGGAGATCGCTGAGCCCGTGAAAAGAATGTACCGACTGCTTCAACGATCGGTGGAGAAAAACGGTTTTACTGATTCCGACGAGTTCTCGAAAGAAATAGAAGAAATCTACCGTGACTACTGTACCTATGCAGAAATCTTTACCCCTTTGCGCAATGAAGATAGGGCAACGCACAACCAAAATGCCGGGGGAAACCGCGATGCAATGATTCAGAGCTTGGGCCCTGTAGCTGAATTCAGGAAAGCAGAGGAAGTCAACCGGCTTGTGTTTCCCTCGTTCTCCCGTTACCGGGTGTCGATAGTTATCCCCGTTTGGAACCATTGGGAACACACCTACCGGTGTTTGCGGTCAGTAATGGCGAACACCGATGAGGTCGCGTACGAGGTTATCGTTATTGACAACGGATCTTCGGACGGCACCCAAGAAATGCTTGCGAAGGCAGAAAATATCAGGGTCTTGAGAAATCAAACAAACACCGGTTATGTCCTCGCATGCAATCAGGGTGCGGGAATAGCCCGGGGCGAGTACCTTCTGCTCCTCAATAACGACGCGGAACCGCTGGAGGGGTGGCTCAGGGAACTTGTGGATGTCATCGATGGCGACGAGACAGTTGCGGCGGTCGGTGCAAAACTCGTATACGCCGACGGTGTGTTGCAGGAGGCAGGGGGGATGATGTTTCACGACGGACGCGGGTGGAATTTTGGGAAGGGAGACGACCCGAATGAGGATCTCTACAATATCCCCTGCGAAGTTGATTACTGCTCCGGCGCATGCCTGCTGGTGCGGATGGATCTTTTTAACCGCCTCGGCGGTTTCGATGTTCGCTATGCCCCTGCCTATTATGAAGACGCTGATCTCTGCTTCGCCCTGCGAAAAATGGGATACAGGGTCGTCTTCAACCCAAACGCAGCAGTCGTCCATCACGAATCGGTGACGGCGGGAGCAGACGAATCGTCCGGGTACAAAAAATATTTGGAAATTAACAGGAAGAAATTCGTTGAGAAGTGGCGTAATGAACTGGAACTCCAGGAACCACACCCTTCCGAGACGGGGAGGAGTCCGGTGACTTCCTGTCGCGAAAGGCTTGCAGGAAGTTCTCTATCGCCCGAAGACGTTCTTCGTCTTTCACGAGGCGGGCAAGTGCTCCATGGACGTAATCTGGGTTCTCAGTTGCCTGACAGGCCCTTTCTCTATAAATCTCTCGCGGACAAGGAACATCAGTCAATTGAAGTCATCAAGAAGGCTGCCGGCTTTTATGGAGATGGACAGGTAGGCGTGGTCTGGACCGGCGATAAGGACTCGACCGCTATCCTTCAGATGATAAGACAGGCATATAACGGCCGTGTACCGTTTACGACAATCAGTCTCGAAGCGAATCCCGCATCTCCTCAGATGCGCGAGTTCATGGAAAGGCTTCAGCATGAGTGGGCATTTCATTTGGAGAGATTCGATGAGACAGGGTCGTCCCTGCAATCGGCTTCCCGTGATAGAGGTGCGGAACGTCGCGAATCCGATGCAGGAGAGGTACTCGACAGGGTGGTTGAAGTTTTGGGACTCAAGGCACTCATCATCGCGAAGAGATGGGATGAAGGAATAGCGGCGTCTCCTTACAAGTATTTCACCCGTAGGGAAGATCCTCCCTACGTATGGGTTTACCCACTCCTTCACTTTAAGGAAGTGGATGTATGGCATTATATAAAAAAATATAGCGTACCTTTTTGCGACGTCAACGGGTTAAGAAACCGGCAACTATGCGCATAGTCTTGCATGTAGCCGGGTCGATGAACATGTCGCCATGAAGCAATTTGACGGAATGAGAACACTTGTCCTGCGACAAATCAATCGGAATCCGGGCATGCAAAAGAGGTTGACATGAGCAACCTGAAAGGGCCGGAAATCAGCGTCAACGAAATAATGCAAACAATAAAGGAAAGGCTCGAAAAGAGGAGGACATCTTCTCACCTCGAAAGATCGGATGATGAAAGAGAGCGGAGCATGGGCAATTCGGAGGGGGACCTGTTCCTCGATCAGGGTGACTTTCATAAGCCGTGTGACAAAGGAGTTATGGGTAATCTTCTCTGGAAATATGGCACAAAGTATGCCTTTTTCTTCAAGAGAGTTCCGATAATAAAGAATATCGCTGAAAAGTGGTACTGGAAATTGGCACGGGGACAAAACTCACCGGATGAGGTCGCTGCCGTTTCCTCCCGCCTCACCAACTCCGGATCCGATATCCTGGAAGCCAATCTGAATTATGACGGATTTCTGGAACAGCTGAGGAAGGAAGGGCTGAAGGGCAGAATCAAACTCGCGATATTTACTGTTATAGGTTTTTTCGCATGGTGGCAGGGACAGGTCAACAGAGCATTCTACGCGGCTTTGGCCAAACAGGAGGCGCAAATCGCTGAGAGGGATAGAACCATTAGAGATCTAGAATATAGACTTTCGGTGTTGAGTCACACAGAAGATGCTCTCTATGAAGAATTGACAAGCCAAAGGGCCGAGATCGCGAGACAGGGCAGAGAACTCTTGAAACATCGAAATGATCAACCGTTCGATTCGAAAGACGGCTCCAGGACTGAGTGAAGAGATCCTGAGTCGAACCTTCGATGACATTTTTCTGCCGGCACTGATACGTAAAAGACGGGAATGAAAAAAATTCTCTCTTTGAATTTCTTCCCTGCCTTTACGCCGCCCGCGAGCGGCGGTGAACTACGCTACTTTCATATGTATTCCAGACTGAGCGAAAACTTTGATGTGACGCTCCTTTCCCCGACGCATGTCGATCATGAATTCGAAATCGTAACGCATTCCGATACATTCAGAGAATACAGAATACCAAAGGAAGAATCCATTCACAACATACTACATCACAGGCTTGCCGAAGAAGGGGTGTGCTCTGAAGTCTCTGCTCTGGCCTGCGCCCTGAGTTCGGCATATCCCAATGCGTACCATAGACGTTATTTGGAGCTCTGCGAAGGGGCCGATGTCATCGTGCATGAATCTCCCTATATGCTCGGATATGACCTGCTATGGAGATTTGATAATAAGCCGAGGATCTACAACAGCTACAATGTTGAATACCGGCTGATGAAGCAGCTCTACAGGGGGAAATGGGCTGGACAATATTTACAATATATTTTCAGTCTCGAAAAGAAAGCCGCTCTCGAATCGGACATTTTGTTTGCCACGTCCGACGAAGAAAAAAAGGCATTTCTTGAATTATATGGTGTGCCGGCGGAAAAGATTAAATTAGCCCCTAACGGAATTGATCCCGATAGTGTGATTGTCACTGCGAAAAGAAGAGAAAACTCCGTCCTTTTTCTCGGGAGTCATCATCCTCCGAACGTTGAAGCAGCCGAATTTCTTGTTAACAAAGTCGCGCGCAGATGTCCGGGAATCGATTTTCTTATTGCCGGAAGTTGCGGTGATACTCTTAAGAGGAATTCACTTGGGAAAAATGTGCACCTGCTCGGCAGGGTTGACGAGAAGACAAAGAAAGAACTCCTTTCGACGAGTCAGGTTGCCGTTAACCCGATGTTCTCCGGCGCAGGCACAAACCTGAAGACCCTGGAATTTCTGTCTGCGGGACTGCCGTTACTTTCAAGCGATACGGGGGTTCGAGGACTTTCACTGCGGGACGGAGAACATTACCTGAAGGCCGATAAGGACAATTTTGCAAAAAAACTGATAAACCTGATCGGGGATGATGCCCTGAGAGAGAGGATATCCCGTTTAGGCCGTCTTCACGTCAATGAGAAGTATTCGTGGAGAGGAATTGCAGAATCGGTGCGGCATGAGATCAACGCACTGCCCGGCGACAGAAAGGGCGGCAGGAAGCTCATTCTTGTGCTGAATGATTTCAGTGCGTCCAAACCGTCGGGCGGCGGGGAAATGAGAATCAACAGGTTGTACGGCGCATTATCCCGTTATCATGACGTGGCATCCCTCTGCTTAAACGATTCTTCACGACTGATACGGTCTGCTATCACCCGGACATTCACGGAAATATCCTTTCCTAAGACGCAGGAACATGTAGCTGAGGAAAGCCGCGTTGCGAAACTATCTTGGATCGGTGCGTCCGACATAGTCAGCTCGTATATGTGCGTAAGGAATCAGTTTTTCCTGAGTGCCCTGAAGGCCTTTTATAGAATTGCGGATCTGGTTGTGTTGTCTCACCCATACATGTCCCTCGCATTGGAGAGTTTACGAGGGAAGCCTCTGATTTACGAGGCTCTCAATTTTGAATTCGGACTAAAGAATAGGATCTTAAGAGATCACCCGTTATTCGAGACCTTGGTTGACCAAGTAAGGTACGTTGAGAAAACCGCCTGTAAACGGAGTTCCCTATTCATTGGCGTCTCCGGGGAGGATGTCGCGAGCCTGGCACAATTTGCTGGGCTTGACGGTAAGCCTTCATACGTTGTAGAAAACGGCGTCGATCTGAAAGGCGAAGAATTCTTTTTAGACACATTTGCAGATGTGAGGAAGGTTCTGGGCGGCCGCAAGTCCGTCCTCTTCATCGGAAGTGGACATTCTCCGAACGTCGCAGCAGTAAACTTCATTGCAAACGAACTCGCCCCGGCATTGCCTCATCACATTTTCTTGATCGTCGGAACGGTCGGTAATGCCTTTAGACAGCGTGAGGTACCGAAGAACGTCCTCCTCTTCGGAAGAATCGATGAGGAGTACAAAAAAGTATTATTGAGGATCGCCGACGTGGCAATCAACCCTATGATCGAAGGCTCAGGCTCCAACTTGAAGCTTCCTGAATATCTTGCATATCGATTACCGACAGTGACAACGAAAGTGGGGGCGAGAGGCTATGATGTGGAAGACGGAAAAGAAGTCATAATTTGCGAGCTGCGAGAATTTGCGGACAAGATAGATTATCTGTTGGGGCATGATGAATTCAAGCAGATGTTGTCCGGGCAAGGGTATGCATATGCCCTTCGCAAGCTGGACTGGAATGTTCTTGCCGAGAACTATTTGTCTATTCTGGAACACACGTTTTTTAAAGAAGAGAAGAAAAAACTATTGGTTCTCACCTACCGGTTCACTACCCCTCCCCTCGGCGGTGCGGAGGTCTATCTTCTTAGCCTCTTACGGGAAATTGACAGACTGGCCGACTTTTCCGTGACCGTCGCAACTCTTGATATTCGTGACATACTAAATAAGTACCATTTCTCTGCCGCATATACATTCGATGACGCACCCCTCGCGCTGCCGGACATGCAGCACACTTCAGTCTATAAATTCAGATGCAAAGGAATATCTGATGATGTGAAACTGAAAGGTGCGAGGAGACTTTTCAGACGCTGGATGGAAGAATTCGTTCTCTCTTCCCTGCGGCATATCGATGCGTATACGGCCCCGTTGCTGATGGGCGGGTGGAATTTTCCGGAGAGAGCCGACGGGCGCTGCGAAATTTGGTCAAGCGAGGTTTCGTACATCTACGTAGCCGGAACGGAAGAAATAGAGATGGAAGGGTATTGCCCCCACAACGGGGAACTATCGGTTTTATCCGAGGGCGAAAAAACATTATATGAAAAGAAACTGACGGGCAAGTTTCATGTTCGCTTTAAGACGGACGGCAGCAGATGGATAAAGCTACGAATCAACCCCTTTACGGCTCATGAAGATCCGAGGCCATTGGGTGTCAGAATATCCAGTATCAAATACTGGATGAACGGCCAATGGTACGACCTCGACCTCAATTATAATTACAGGGACTTTTTGAAGGAAAAGTATTTGGAAGAATATATCGAAGAACTGATCCGGACCGCCGGAGCGAGGCCGCGGGAATATGACGCTTTGTTTCAGCACGTCCGCGGGCCTCTTTCGCCCGAACTGGAAGGTTGGCTTGATAGAAACGTTGCGAAGTTTGACATCGTTCTGGGCCACAGCATTCCCTTCTCCACCTCCGTTCTCGCGGCCACTTTTGCAAGGAAATATGAAAAGCCGTTGATAATGCTTCCCCATTTTCACATGGATGACGAGTTTTATCACTGGAAATCATATTACGAAGCCCTCACGGCGGCAAATGCGGTTCTCGCATCCCCTTCGATATCGATTGATCTGTTCTTCAACAAAATAGGGGCTAAAGCAATGTATCTGCCCGGAGGCATTGATTCACGAGAACATGAAGACAGTGCCCCTTCAGCCTTCTCTCACCTCTATAACGGCAATCTTCCCTTCTTCCTGGTTCTCGGCAGAAAAGCGGGGAGTAAGAATTATAAGTGGGCGATGGATGCATTACAGGATATTAATCGAGATGGCAAATTGTGCAACCTTGTTCTCATAGGAAAGGACGAGGACGGCGAGAGAATTGATGCGGGCGATGCATTGTATCTGCATGAACAACCGAGGGATGTTGTTTTGGGTGCCTTGAAGGAATGTATGGGCCTAATCAATATGAGCGAAAGCGAGAGTTTCGGGCTCGTTCTCCTCGAGGCGTGGATGGAGAAGAAACCCGTTATCGTGTATGGGAACTGCGCTGCATTTGCCGAACTCGTTGACGATAGGGTAAACGGCCTACTGGCAAACAGGGAGAGCCTGGCGGATAAGATCAGATTCATTTTGGAAGAGCCCGCTCAGGCCGCGGAAATGGGGAGAAGGGGATTTCAGAAAGTCCAGGAACAGTATACCTGGGAAGCAATCGGGAAAGAGGTCAACAATCAGTTGCTGCTGCAGATGACGAGAAACGAGCAAACACCGAAGGTAGGGCCTGGAAGGGATGTATAACGAAAAAGATGATTTCCTCCATCATGAGAAGGAAATAGCCGATTTCCTTTTGTTCCTCAAGAGGGCTGAGGTAGGCACCCGTGATGGGATGACCGTCTTAGACATCGGTGCCGGTCAGGGAATGCATGCAGGCTTTCTTGCTGAGCATTTTCAGGATGTCTATTGTTCCGATATCATTGATTACACTTCTCTGTACGGCGGAGAATTTTTCAAACTCCTGCAAGAGAAGTATGCGAGGAATGGTTATCGCATCAATCTGTCGAAGGTTCACTTTATCAGAGCGGACGGCATGAACTTGATCTTCAGGGACACTTTTTTTGATATGATTGTTTCCTTTAATATGTTCGAACACGTTCCCGAGCCTGAAACTGTGCTGAAAGAAATGGTACGGTGTGCAAAAGATGGGGGCTATATCTATATCCAGTTTGATCCGATCTGGACCGCCGACACCGGAAGCCACTTTTTTCACCGAGTTCCGGAACCGTGGGCGCATCTTGTTTACAGCGATGACGAGTTTGTGTCGAAGATGAGGACAAGCGGCGCCCCGGAGAGTGAGACCGAAGAATATAGGAACGCCATGAACAGGAAAAGGGTGCTTTACTACCGGACGCTCATCGGAAACCTAGTAAAGAGAGGCGATATTCACCTGATCAGTCAAGAATTTTGGAGCGGCCTCTCCCATGAAAACCATAAAGACCACCCTTTCTTCAAAAGGTGTTTACAGAGAGGATTTCATGAGGAAGAACTGTTGTTACGGGGCGGGCGGGTCTTGCTCGGAAAAGGGAAGAGGCCACTGGACAAAAAATAGCACATCGCAGCGATGATAATTTGTGTTTTTCGGCAAGATAGATTTTATAGCAATCAATGAAATTGACATAACCACGTCTCAGGTCGACGTTAAAGAATGGAGCACTTTTCAAGCTGTATCATAGCTGTAAATTCGACGCGGAGTCACATGAAGGCTGAAATTCGAAAAACTGCCCTAACATTATTGTTTTCCGGGATCGCACTCTGTTTGGCCGCTTACTCTCTGCGGCCGGTGTTGTACTCCGGCTATTATTTCGATGACAGTCTTAATTCGCTTCTTAGAGCACATCTATCGGGAGAAGGGAAATCATTATGGAATCACCTTTATGAAACGGCGACGAGTTTCCCGCAGGGAAGATTTGGCCCTTTGAGCGCGGGCAGTCGCTTTCTGGTACATTACATATTTCATGAGGTGGAGTATTATAAGGTCGCCATTTTGACCGGAATCGTTGCAAACATCGCATTTTTTGGCTATTTTTTAAGGCGTTTCACAGGGTCCTTCAACTTGGCCATGGCTTCCATGCTTCTTATTCCAATCTTTTTTCAGATCAGAAATTATCATGACCCGATCACCTCATACAATCTGCTGCTGCAACAGATGTGCTTTCTGCTGTTTGCATCCCTCATTTTTTTCCACGCTTTTCTTGCTAAGAAGAAACTTTCCACCTTTTTGGCAAGTGCGATATGCTATCTGTCGGCACTGCTGACTTACGAGATTGGCTTTTCATTCCTCATATTTTTTTTTATTCTGGCCTGGCATCACCACAAAAATCTTATCGCTTCTCTGAAGACGACGGCTCCCCTCGTCTTCCTTACCATCGCAGTGCTTGCGGTGAACATGTACGCAAGGATGCAGTTTCCCGCCCATTATTCCGGGGTGAAGGCTAACCTGAAAGTCGAAGCGCTATTCACTGCCTTCTTCGAACAACTGTGCGGGGCGCTTCCCCTGAGTTATTATTCCCAGGTGAAGGGGCCTGTCCTTGCCTTCCTTGCTGCCTCGGACGTCGGGTATGCGCTGATCCTGTTCTCCCTGTGCTTGTATTTCCTGAAAAAAACGGGCGATGAGAAAATTGAGCCGACGTGCCTGATAATTTCTGGTTTTGCGCTGTGGGTCCTGCCGGCATGCGTAATCGCCCTGTCAGAAAAGTATCAGAATGAACTTACTTTTGGAACAGCATACCTTCCCGTGTACCTTCAATACTTTGGATTGCTTATGCTATTGATGGGCGTTTTCTCCGCCGTTTACGCTCATATTAATTCATTCCGGGTAAAGAACCTCATTGCCGTTCTGGTATCGTTTATGGCCGCGGCTATCGGGCTGATAACTATGGCACATAATAAGGCTATCGTAGAGGAGATGAATCTCTCGTGGAAATATCCACGGGAAGTGTTGGGGTTAGCCCTAAAGAAGGGCTTAGCCGCTGAAATTCCCACAGACTCAATAATCTGGGTGTCCGCTCAGGGTCCTCATCCCGCCTGGTACCTCTTTGCGAATAAGGACTTTTTTTACCAGTATTCGGGAAAGACTTTCACGGTTCTTCATGAAAGAGACGGTGTGATACTCAGAGGGAACGTAGTGAATGAAAAAAATGTTTTGGGGAGGAGTGAGTTGAATGCCTTGTCCGGAAGAATTGAGTATGTGATGAGTTATTCTTCGACCCGGAGAGATGCGGGAATAGTTCTCTTATCAAGAGTTAAAAACTCACTGTTGAGTCCTAATGCCTCCGGACACGAACATGGCCCGGGCGATGTGGAAGTAACGGTGGATAAGGTTTTCACCGTGAATGGGACAAAGCAGCGAATGCTGAACTATTCAGGAAACAATGCTCCTCCTGGAACGTCGTTGGAAAAAGGAACTGCCGGTGTCGCTCATTACCTTTTCATCGAGGGGTCGGGGTATGATGCCGCCCATGGAATAGTGGGGTATGCCAGCCGAAAAGGAGTTTCCGGGGAACATACACGGTGTATTGTTTTCGGCCCTGTCACTTTGCCCGACAGGTTTCATGTGGAAATAGTCTTAAGACCTCTTCAGGATCAAGTGCCCTATGCGAACATCATGGGTAATCGTGGCTCGGATAGTTCGTACGAGGGGTTTGCCATAGAACAGGACGGCGAGAATCAGAATACGTTCTCCCTTGTCGTCGGCGATGGAAGGGAGTGGCTCCCTTCCGCCACATTTCGAGTCGATCCCCAGGCATGGAATTATCTGGCTTTTTCAATAAACCGACATGTCGTTAAGAGCTATGTCAATGGCAAATTAACGGGGTCTGTTCGCCTAAAAGGCCCCCTCAGGAATAGCGCCATGCAGGTATACGTCGGAAACCGGGCAAATTTTGACCGCCCATTTCATGGACAGATCGGGGAGGTGATCATTGGGGAAGGCGATCTCCCGACAAAAGATACCTCGATGAAGTGGCTGCAAATGAACGATAATCTTCGAAGTTCCCGATAAAGAGTTTGTTTGCGGTTCTGATCTACTATGCGATCACATGAAGAGCAGGTGAACAGGCTCGTTGAACTAATAGAAGGGTTTTATCTCGCCGCGTCGCTTCTTAACGTCTGTTTTTTTCGGCGCTATCGGGGTCTTGCAGTTCCTGGAGCCTGAGAATCTATTGGCTTGATTCGAGATTCTATTATGCTAGCCCGGTTGCCATGGGATTCTACTGAGTTGCCGAACAATCCACGTATTGAGTCTTATCCGACGACTTGCATCTCCACGTCCATCCCGTTGTGGTGGCGGTTACCCCGCCCCCGCCCAGTATCCCCGCGCCGCAAAGGTTGCTCGTTGGCGCTGCCGGGAATCTCTGCCCATTGGCTGATCCGCATGCAACCAGGTTTGCCGAACAACTTACATACTTAGTCTTATCCGACGACTTGCATCTCCACGTCCATCCGGTTGCGGTGGCGGTTATCCCACTCCCACCCAGTATCCCCGCACTGCAAAAATTCGTCGCAGGCGCCGTCAGGAACGCCTCCGTATTTGCCGTTCCGCACGCAACCAGGTTTGCCGAACAACTTACATACTTAGTCTTATCCGACGACTTACATTTCCATGTCCATCCGTTTGCGGAGGCGGTTACCCCGCTCCCACCTAATATCCCCTTACTGCAAAGATTCGTCGCCGGCGCCGTCAGGAACGCCTCCGCGTTTGCCGTTCCGCAGACGGGATATATCGCAGCGGTTGCAGCAATCGTATGGCTGGCAGTCACGTTGCTGAAGGTGTATGTCGTGAGCGCACCGACTGATACCCCGTCGACTTTCACATCCGCGATGTAATATCCCGCATTCGGTGCTATCGTGAAAGACCGGTTCGCCCCCTGATTCACCGTTACCGCTCCAGATGGGGCGATGCTCCCCCCGCTGCCCGCTGATGCAGTAATCGTATAGGTGTTGACCGCAAAGGTCGCAGCTATTGTATGATTGGCTGTCACGTTGCTGAAGGTGTACTTGGCCACCGCACCTGCCGATACCCCATCCACTTTGACAGCCGAAATATGATATCCCGCATTCGGTGCTATCGTGAACGCCTGGCTCGCCCCCTGATTAACAGTTCTCGAACCCGACGGCGAGATGCTCCCTCCGCTGCCGGCTGTTGCCGTAATGGTATAGGTGTTGACCTGATTCACCGCAAAGGTGGCGGTGACCGTTGTGTTAGAAGTGACAGAAATTGCGCATGTCCCGTTACCCGTGCATCCACCGGACCAGCCCGAAAAAGTTGAACCGGTTGCAGGTGTGGCCGTCAGTGTAACGACCGTTCCTGAGTTGTACGTCCCGGTACAGCCTGTACCACAGTTAATGCCCGCAGGTGAACTTGTTACCGTCCCCGTTCCGGCACCGCCCTTGTTTATCGTAAGGTTATCTTGAACAGATGCCGTCGTCTTGCTCACTTCGTTTGAATAACCGCTTTCATTCCCCGTCGCATCATATGCGCTTACTGCAAAGTAGTAGGTAGTCCCGTCAGCAAGATTCGGGACCGTATAGGACGTCACGCTCTTCACATCCGCAACCTGCGGGTAATTCCTTGAAACAGTGCCGTAATACACTTTATAGCCTGCGAGATCAGTCAGTGAAGTCCCGTCATCATTTGTGGTCGGTGCAACCCACGACAATGTCACCTGAGCTGAATGAGCTGCCGGTACATGAAGAATCAAAGAAGCAAATGCTATGAGTACAAAAAAGAGGATTCCGGAAATACAGGGATGGGCGTCTGTGAATCCCCGAAATTTCCTATTCGTTCTAGCCATCTGCATTATCCGACCTCCGCATTTTTAACTCTCCAGCTATTCGATAAACCCAGTCAAGTCTACAATCGAATCATGAATATTCCATTAAAAACAGATTAAACTTATTTCATCTTCTCCGTATAAGAGCCTCATCCCGCGGGAACAGGGCTTCTGTCACACATCCCCTGACGGGGTCGTCTCTTCTTAATCACTATAGTGACTGAGGAACGGGGGCATGAATGTGATTCACATCACACATCGAACTCTCCATTCTTGCGGAAAATGAGAATAATGAAAAAAGAGATTCAGAATCGCGAGCATCCCCCGCGAAACCATGGGAGATGCGCTCTTTCCCTGTGGAATGATTCGGCGATCTGATGGAGAGGCCGGACTAAACCTCACCGATTTCAGGGAAACGAGTCGGGGGCTATTCATGCAAAGAGGCACCCTTTTGCGCTATAATGGAGCACCTTTCGAATTATCTTTTTGACGGTGATGGGAATACTCTCATGAAGACAGCGTTGATCACTGGCATCCGTGGACAGGACGGTGCATATCTTTCCAAGTTTCTCCTGGAGAAAGGGTATACCGTATATGGTGCCGACAGGAGAAGCGGAGGTTCGAGTCTCTGGAGGTTGAAAGAATTAGGGATAGAGAATGATATAACGATTCGTTATCTGGATCTCCTTGAATTGACAAATGTCATGCACGAGATCGAGAGAATAAAACCGGATGAGATCTACAACCTGGCGGCGCAGAGTTTTGTGCAGGCATCTTTTGAGCAGCCGATCCTGACGTCCGATACGGATGCTCTCGGGGTCTTGAGGCTCCTCGAGGCCTTGAGGATATTGAGTCCTGCTACGAAATTCTATCAGGCGTCTACGTCGGAGATGTTCGGAAGGGTCCTCTCGGTGCCTCAGGACGAGAGAACCCCGTTCTATCCGAGGAGTCCTTACGGCGTCGCAAAAGTCTTCGGACACTGGATAACGGTAAACTATCGGGAGTCCTACAAAATGTTTGCCTGTTCAGGGATACTCTTTAACCATGAATCGCCGTTACGGGGGTTTGAGTTTATTACCCGCAAATTGACTTACAGCATCGCCAGGATAAGACACGGACTTCAGGATAGGATTGTTGTGGGCAATCTCGACTCGAAGCGAGACTGGGGCTATGCACCGGAGTACGTCGCCGCCATGTGGACCATGCTGCAGCAGAGGGAGGCCGACGATTATGTCATAGCGACCCATGAGTCTCACTCGGTGAGAGAATTTGTTGAATTCGCCTTCAAGTATGCCGGGTATGAAGTGGTATGGGACGGCAAAGGTCTCGAAGAAAAAGGCATCGACGGAAAAACAGGCAAGACCCTCGTGGAAGTGTCAGGGGAATTCTTCAGGCCGGCTGAGGTAGATATTCTCGTAGGCGATTTTTCAAAAGCAAAGAAAAAGCTCGGGTGGCAGCCACGAGTCAAATTTGAGGAGCTTGCAAGAATAATGGTCGAGGCGGACATCAAGCGGGTCGGGATCGAAAGAGACCGCCGCTGACAGAAACCCGACCGTCTCCAACATGCGCGTCCTTCTCAACACAAAGCCGCTTGTTTTCTCGAAGAAAACGGGAATCGGGTATTATATCGATAACCTTTACCGGGCGCTCCGAGAATCCGGGGAAGACGTTATTCCGACCTTAAGATCGGAGTCATTAACGTTCATAGGCTATCTTGGAATGCTCTCTTCCCGATTACGGACACTCATCGGAAAGCGATACCCCGCCTTTATAGGAAAGATGGGAGATGCCCTCATCGAGCGTCTTAACAAGCACGAGAAGCATTTCGATATCTACCATGAGACAAGCCTTGACCTCATATCCGAAATTACGATAAAAAGTGTCTGTACTATTTATGATTTTTCGGTTGTCCGCTATCCTGAATATTTTGGGAAGGATTTTGCAAAAAGTGTAAGCCCGAATGTGGCGAAAAACGCGTCCATTGCTGAAAGAATTATCGTAACAACGCAATTCATAAAAAACGAGGCTGTGGACCTCATGAACGTGCCCGAGACTAAAATCGATGTCATCCCGCTCGCTCCTTCGGCGACCTATTATCCTGTCGAGAAATCGGCATCGCGACCTTCGGAAGTAAATAGATTTACCGAAAAAGACTATATCCTTTACGTCGGCACCATCGAGCCGAGAAAAAATCTCAAGACGCTCATGAGGGCCTTCAGGCAGACACGGTCGAGGAACGACATCGCTCTCATAATCGCGGGCGATTTTGGCTGGTTGTACGACGACATAATCCGCTATCCCGAGGAATTGGGCATTAGGGGAGATGTGATATTCACGGAATATGTCGATGAAAAAACCCTTCTCTATCTATACAATTACGCCCTGTTTCTTGTCTATCCGTCCCTCTATGAGGGTTTTGGCCTGCCCCCGCTCGAGGCGATGTCGTGCGGAGTACCGGTCATCATCTCGGATATCCCTCCTCTCACGGAAGTCTGTGGTGATGCGGCCCTGGCGTTTGATCCCTCTAATCACGAAGATCTTGCCGACAAGATGGAGAGACTCCTGTCAGAGGAGACTCTACGCTCTGCATTGCGCTTGAAAGGACTGCATCGGGCAAATAACTATTCATGGAAGAAAACGGCCCTATCCACTATCCAAACATACGAGAGGGCCATAGGGAGGAGGTAAAGGTCTCGTCATTTTTCGTGTGAAGGCCCCAAAGGCGGCAAGTCGTCTTCCGTAAAAAGGATTTTAGGTGCGGCGCGAAAATGGGTGCGACTGAGCGATGAAACTTCTCCATCTCCTCTATGAGAGCAAAGATGACGCATTCGGCATCGGCGGTGTCGGTATCAGGGCGTACGAGATTTATCATCGTTTAAAGGATCGTCATGACATAACCCTCTTATGCAAACGCTACCCGGGAGCCGTCGATGGATTCAGGGAGGGGCTGAAGCATATCTTTGTCGGCATCGAAAGCAGGAGCCTCATGAAAACGCTTCTCTCCTACGCCTTCCACGCCTCCCGGTTCATGAAACAGCGCGGCTCCGAATTTGATCTCATCGTCGAGGAATTCTCACCGGCCGTTCCGACCTTTCTCTCACGCTACGCTGAAAGGCCCGTCATACTGCAGGTCCAGGGGTACACCGGGAAAAAATACTTCGAGAAATACAACATCCTCTTTGCGACGGCGCTCTATTGTCGTGAGCGACGGGAACCTAAACAGTACAAAAATCTTATCTTTGTTTCGGACGTGTCGAGGAGGCGGTTCGACCTCTCCCCGTCCAGTGACGTAAGGGTCATATCCAACGGCATCTCGGCGGAGCTCCTCGATCTCGCGATAGGGGAGTCTGACTACATCCTGTACCTCGGTAGGATTGATATACACCACAAGGGACTCGATATCCTGATCAGGGCATTTCAAGAAGTGGCCTTTGAATTCTCGAAGATAAGACTCGTCGTTGCGGGAGACGGCCGTGACAGAAAGAAACTCTCGCAGCTCCTGACGACGCTGCCGGAGCGGACGAGGGAAAATATCGTCCTGCAGGGCTGGGTGGATGGCGACGAGAAGGAATCCCTTATCAGCAACGCGCTCTTCCTCGTCGTTCCCTCACGCTACGAAACTCAGGGCATTGTCGCCCTCGAGGCGATGGCCTGCGGCAAGGCGTTGATCACGAGCGACATCACGGAACTCGAGTATGTGAGATCGAGCGGAGCAGGCATTGCATTCAGGTCCGGAGACGCGGGCTCACTTGCGGCCGCAATGAGAAATCTCCTCTTGAGCAAGGACCGCGCCCTTATGGGTGAGAAGGGCAGGGAATCGGTACGAGAACTTACCTGGGAGAACATCGCTCTGCGCTACGAGGACTTTCTCCATGATGTCCTGAGAAAACATAGCGCGTGAACTATCGGCCCCGGATCTCAAATGAGACGGTTAGAGGCAAAATCATTTCAGGATGGACGGGTCTATACATGAGGTTTCGTTTCCAAAAAAGAGAGGGCTTCCCTTTACCTTCTCTTCTACAAATATGATATAGTACTGCGGGAGACCGATAGTGCTTCGAAACATCAACGGAAGACCGTGAAGACGATAATTCTTGCGGGCGGTAGTGGTACGCGCCTCTGGCCGCTGTCCCGGAGGAATTTTCCGAAGCAGTTCCTCAAACTCAAAGGCGAGAAATCCCTCCTCCAGCAGACCGCTGAGAGGCTTTTAAAGCTCGTCCGTCCGGAAGACATCATCATCATGACAAACAACGACTACAGGTTCCACGTCTCTGCCGATCTCGACGCCATCTCTCCCGCACTCTCGAAAGACATGATCCTTGAGCCGGCCAAGAGGAATACCGCCCCTGCAATCGCACTCGCGCTGAAATACTGTATAGAGAGGATGGGTTGTGATGCCGACGAGGTATTATTTGTCTCGCCTTCTGACCATGTCGTGAGTCCTGAGAGCAGGTTCATCGAGTATGTCAGGAGAGCGGAAGAGATCGCAAGAAAAGGTTATATCGTGACCTTCGGAATCAAGCCCCTCGGTCCTGAAACGGGATACGGGTATATCAAGACCGGCGAGCGGAGCGAAGACTTTTACCGAGTCGCGCGGTTTACGGAAAAACCCGACATCGAAACCGCCACCCGGTATCTGAACGACAGCAGCTATCTCTGGAACTCTGGGATGTTCGCCTTCAGTGTCGGCACACTCATGGAGGCCTTCAAGGAGCATTCACCCGACATATACGGAAAAATGGATTCATCCTTCGACAATCTCCTTGCACGTTTCGGGGAGATGCCCGATATCTCCATCGATTATGCCGTCCTCGAAAAGTCGGACCGGGTCGTGACGATCCCTCTTGACATTTTCTGGAATGACATCGGCTCCTGGGATTCCCTCTTCGAGGTGCTCGGCAAGGACCGCACCGGGAACGCGAAGGTAGGAGACGTTGTCGCCATCGACACGAGGGACTCGATGATCATGTCGGACAAAAGGTTGATAGCTGCCGTAGGACTCGAAAACCTCCTCGTGGTCGAGACAGACGATGCCATACTCATCACAAAGAGAGGAGACTCCCAGAAGGTGAAAGAGGTGGTTGTACTGCTTCAGGCCCAACGGAGGATAGAGGCGGTCGAGCATAGGACGACGTACAGGCCCTGGGGCGAATATACCGTCCTCGAAGAGGGGAACCGGTACAAAATAAAACGGATCGTGGTAAAACCGAAAGAGAAACTGAGCCTCCAGATGCATCACCACAGGAGCGAGCACTGGATTGTGGTTCAGGGCACCGCAAAAGTCACCATCGACGACCGCGAGATCTTTACGCACGAGAACGAGAGTATCTACGTCCCCAAATCAACCCCGCATAGACTCGAAAACCCGGGCAAGGTACCCCTTGAGTTAATCGAGGTTCAAAACGGCGAATATGTCGGTGAGGATGATATCCAGAGATTCGATGACATCTATGGAAGGTAGCGACCCATAACCGCCCGGGTTCAGGGTTTGACCTCCCGAGGGATCCTCGAAGAAATTCCGCAGCCCCTTTCTCGGAACAAATATCCTATGAAACGAATCTGCCGGCCTCTCAGTTCGCAATCAATGGCCATTTTTGATAAAATCTATGCAATTGAGCCAGAATGTTTGGTAGCCGAAGCGGAGGATGAAGGGAAATGGATGGCGACGACATCGATGAGCGGGCGTCTCTCTATAGGCTCTTTTCGTCCCTCTTCGTGAAAGAGCCCGATGAAGAACTCCTGGTCAGCATGAAATCGATGTTCAAGATGGCATTTGACGACACGGAGCGCGAAATCCGTGAGGATTTCGGTTATCTTTTCCTCGGGCATGCAGGTCATCTCCAGCCTTATGAATCCCTTTACAACTATGCCCTGGGGGACCGGCCGAGGCTCTGGGGGACCGCCACCGGAGAAGTTCAGGGGCTCTACCATTCAGCAGGCGTCATGATCGATGAAGAGATCGATCTCATCCCGGATCACGTGTCTGCGGAATTCCTCTTCATGAGCTATTTGATAGAGAACGGTCTCAGAGAGGAACAGAGACGGTTTCTCGACGACCATCTCTTCGCGTGGATACCCGCATACTGCGACGAGATGCAAAAGCATGCCCGAACGACCTTCTATCGCGAGGTTGCCGGGCTGCTCAAGGAATTTGTATCATCCGATTCGCAGGAACTCGACGACAGCGGAGGCGAGTAATTGCCCGAGAAACGGGGAGACAAACCGCTCTTCAAACAGCTCTTCGAGGCGAGCACCGTCGGGATCCAACTCGTCCTCTCGACATTCGTCGGGTTCGCCATCGGATACTTCCTCGATAAGGCATTCAAGACGTCTCCCTGGCTGACGGTAATCTTTCTCCTGCTCGGTATCGTCTCTGGATTCGTCGAACTCCTGAAGGTCGCAAGAAAACAGAATGGGACTCGCAAAGAGGATCGTTAAGCAGAGCGTAATCGTCACCATCATCCTGGCCCTGCTTTCCCTGCTTGTGGACTGGAGGGCCAAGGCGTTCCTGTTTTTGAAGCCTTCTGGGAATCCGGACTTTATACCCATAAGCATCGTTATCGGCGCTTTGATCGGTCTCGTCAACCTCCACGGCCTCATATGGAGTCTTGAAAGGCTTCTCGGTGGGCAGAGGGCGACCGGAAAGCTCGTCTTTGTGAGCATGTTCAGGCTCGTCATCCTCTTCGGCCTCATCATCATCCTCGTCGCGCTAAAACTCGTAAACCTCCTCGGCCTTGTGGCCGGCATGACCGTAGTTTTCGTTATTCTCGTAAAAGAAGGGCTGAAGATGGCGCGGCAGCAGTAAGTTCATGCCTTCGCGGACCTCTCCTATAAAATCAATCCATAATGATATATAATGAATCGAGAGGACCGATTTCATTCTATGCGTGGTCTGGATGGGTAGAGAAAGGGACTCAGATACTTCGGCATTCCTTCCCCCCAAATATGGAGTCTTGAGGGAAGTGGTCCGGGACTACCCTAGCCTCCTGGCGGGTACCGACCAATTACTCATCCGGTTGAATGCCCATAGGAACGGTCAGGAAGCGGTGCTCGAGGAACTCCGGGCATATGCCCTGAAACATTTCTCTATCCATGACCATCATGAGAGAGGGCCGGAAGCGGTCGGGGTTATTATCTCCGTTTTCATTGAGGCCATGGACTCTCCTCACAGTCACGTGCGGGCCGCCGCAGCGGACAGTCTCCTCTTTTACCTGGAGAAAATTCTTGAAGGGGCCGGCCCGGATATCGAGAAGTATGCGCATGTCCTTTCCGAATGTTTTTCCCGGCTCTCCCTGCTGTCGGGAGATGGTCTCCTGCTTCTCGCGGCGAACCCCCATCAGGTGAAGAAACTCGGTAGACAGATACTCGACAAGAAGTGCGGGAGTCTTGATATCGCCTGTTACGACGAATTACTTTCGCGGTGTCTCCTGACGACCTACGACTACTGGCTGAAGGAGGAAGATCTTTTGACGCACTGCCGAGACAGAATCGATTTCGCGCTCACGGAAAAGGAATGCGGCGCACTCGAGGATCTGTTTTATCCCGTATCTCATGCGAACCTGAAGGAGCTCATCATCCATGTGAAAGATCTGAAGACGACCAACGTGAAGGACCCCCGGGCATACCTGGAAGAGCTCTTGAAATTGCCCGGATATATGCAGGTGGCCGGTTATTACGAGGACCTCATCGGCCTTCTCCCCAAAACAGGGGATCGGGAGCGATACCACGTCTTAAAGATGATCCTGCTCTCGAGGTTTCTCGAAACGAGGGGGCTTGGGAGCATCCATGAAAATACGCTGAGGGAAATGAGCCGCACGCTCGTGGGGATCGTGAAGACCGAGAATCACCGTGTGAGGGAATTTCTGACAGAGTCCATCGGCGTCCTGAAAAAATGTTTCGTGACATACCCGGAGGCGACCCTCTACTGCATCCAAGCGGTCGGCAATGAGGTATTCGCGCAGGGTGACAGCAACCTCGTCGAATGGTTCATCCAGAACGTGATCTCTGTCGGTTTCCAGTATCCGGATGTGGCCGGCCTCACCGATGAGTGGCAAGTGAGGTCGAACAAGAACCATCTCAAGAATATCCGCGTCTGGCTCGAATTGATCGAGAATAACCCGAAGTGGTCGAAGTCCCTCATCTCGGCCCTGATCATTAATCTCAGACTCGGTGGTGTCCATATCAATGACACGGACCTCTTTCAGAAGGACGTCACGAGAGTCCTAGAGAGCGATATCGAGCCAGTCTACTGGTTTATCAAGCAACTGGCGCAGGTATTCCCTGTCTATTTCAATGAGATCAATGCCGAAGGATCTTTGCGGGACGTCTCGACGGCGCTCGATGTCGCAGCAAAAAACGCGGACCCTCTCGTCCATTTCCTGCGTAAATATTGCCATGTCGAGAGCAGTTCCCTCATCGTCGACCTCATCGAGGAAACGCTCACGTTCTTTCTGACAAAGGACAGGAGTCCCCTCGAACGGTTCTTGCCCGAGGATGTCTATCGTCAGGTCTCAGCCTCAGGCCCTTACATCGACGATATGAGCACGATCTTCGCCTCCCTTTTCAAGGAAAGGGGAATGCATCAGGTCGCCGAGCTCCTCGGCCTCGACGAGAGAGACATCCGCGCGCTCGTTCATGCGATACCGGGAGTCCCCCAGAGGGAGAAAGAGCGGGCGTGTCTCGCGATAAAGTTGTATCAGCTTCTCTACGAGAAGTACCGGCTGAGTCCGCAGAACATCGTTGAAGAGTTGAGGCGCTTCAGTACGATGGGACTGCCCAACAGCGATGCCCTCATCGCGGTCTTGCGGGAAGGCGATACCTCCCAGCGTCTCGATGAGATCCTGAAATACCTCCAGCTCCTGAAAGATATTATCCTTTCGCCGGAGCGGTATGAAGCCGTCGAAGACATATCCCGCAAAAGACATATCGCAGCCGGCATCCCCTCGATGTACGGAAAGTACAGCGAGAAGAAATTCAATGCCCTCTCTCTCACGTTCCGTCTCGAAAATCTCGCGAACATCCTCTTCGAGGAGCTGACAGAGACGTTTCATTACCGGTTCATCACCCGGGCC
Organism: Thermodesulfovibrionales bacterium; assembly: GCA_035622735.1. Taxonomy (NCBI): domain Bacteria; kingdom Pseudomonadati; phylum Nitrospirota; class Thermodesulfovibrionia; order Thermodesulfovibrionales; species Thermodesulfovibrionales bacterium. The sequence goes on from DASPUT010000077.1 coordinate 30,279, forward strand.
GCCCTCGTCAGGATCGACAAGTGCCTGCACCTCTTTTTCAGGGCCTTGCGGCTCGACGGAATATTCTCGAACAGGCTCGATAACATGTTGGAACTGCTCACCGGGGCATTGGAGGAGATGCGGTTTTCCTTCTCGCAGTATCTTGACATCTTCAGGGGATTTTCAGAGGGCGTGCAGGATATCCTGAACACGTACTACAGCGGTATTCACAAGACCAATCTGAAAAACCTGATCCTCCAATTGGGGCAGGAAAAGATACTGCCGAAATACCTCGACACCCATAACGGCAGGAATGAGTTCGAGTTCGTCAATACCGTGACAGAGCGGTTTCTCAGGGATATCGTATCCGGTTCCTTCGGGCTCCAGCAGCTGGACAATTTCATCAGCAGGATACTCAGGACCCTCTTCGAGCAGGCTGAGGGCCTCGACATCAGGAGTCTGCACCTCCTCCTGAATTACGACCCGAAGAAGGCCCTGTCCGCCGTGCATGTCGCAAATAAGAACACCGATGATCGCATCCATCTCGGAAACAAGGGATACAACCTCGTCAAACTCGCCTCACTCGGCATACCAGTCCCTCCCGGTTTCATCATCACGACCGAGGCCTTTCGTTGCATGCCGGCGATCTCGCAATTCAGGCCAGTCCGGGATCACCTCCATGAAGGAATCGGGGACCAGATGGGAGAGCTCGAAAAGCTGACAGGGAAGAAATTCGGAGACCCCGCCAATCCCCTTCTCGTATCAGTCAGAAGCGGTGCCGCGGTCTCGATGCCCGGCATGATGAATTCCTTCCTCAATGTGGGTCTCCACGAGGCTGCTGTCGAGGGGCTTATCGGGCAGACGGGCAGGCCATGGTTCGCATGGGACTGTTATCGGCGCTTTCTGCAGTGCTGGGGGATGTTTTTTGGCATAGACAGGGACATCTTCGACGCCATTATCGATTCGTTCAAGCGGAGGTACGACGTCGGCGTCAAGATTCAGTTCACGCCGGAGCAGATGAGAGAGGTTGCCTTCGCGTACCGGGATGCCATGAAAGAGCACGGGGTCTCTGTGAGTGACGACCCGAAGACCCAGCTTGAGACGGCGATCTCCCTCGTCTTTCGCTCATGGAATTCAGAGAAGGCCCACACCTACCGCGAGATCCTCGGAATCTCCGAAGACTGGGGAACCGCGGTTATCGTTCAGGCGATGGTATACGGAAATCTCGATTCCACTTCAGGTACGGGCGTCCTCTTTACCCGCAATCCGTGGGGTTCCGGCGACAGGGCGATGCTCTGGGGCGACTTCACGACGGGGGCGCAGGGGGAGGACGTTGTGTCGGGACTCGTGAAGACCCTCTGCATATCCAATGAGCAGAGACTCATCGAAGAACGGACGTCGGACGTCTCGCTCGAAGACCGATTCCCGGAGATATACGGCGTTCTCCTCAAGATCGTCAAGGATCTCATCTATCGGGAGAAGTGGGGGGCGCAGGAGATAGAGTTCACCTTTGAAGGCGAGAAGGAGGAGAATCTCTACATCCTGCAGGCCCGCGACATGGCTGTGACGAAGAAAGACAGTCTCACCGCTTTCGTCCCTTCGGCAGAGCTGACAGCATGCTATCTATCGAGCGGGATCGGGGTAGGCGGGAGCGCCCTCAGTGGAAGAGTCGTCTTTGATTTCTATGAAATGGAGAAATTCAGACAGGAGGACCCTGCCGTGCCGCTCATCTTGATCAGGGCGGATACCGTTCCTGACGACATCGGGTATATCTCGGCAGCGGACGGATTGCTCACCGCGCGCGGCGGCGCGACCTCTCACGCAGCCATCATCGCCAAGAAGCTTGGAAAGACCTGTATCGTCGGCTGCAGCAAGCTCGTCGTATGCGAAGAAGAAAAAAAATTCCGGTTGAACGACAGGGTGATCAGCGCAGGCGATTTTCTGAGCATCGACGGCAGGAACGGCTCGGTCTATCTCGGCAGTCACAGGGTGGAAGAGATACAGTTTCTGACGGCATAGGAAACGACAAAATCATTAAAGGAGGGCTTACTGCGATGACCGAAAGAGGTGCGAAGATGATCTCGGAAAAAAAACCGGTACTCGGCATAAACGGCTTGGGCAGAATCGGGAAGCTGTCCCTCTGGCATCATATAGGCAGAAAATTCTTTTCCGGCATCGTCGTGAACGTGGGCAGGAAGGCCGGGACCAGCCTCGAAGACATCGCCCTTTACATCGAAAAGGATTCCACCTACGGAGCCTTACACAACTATCTTTACGGGTACAGGTCGCAGAGACTCATAGGGGATCTGGACGAAGAGAAGGGGACGATGCGCATAGACGGCATCCCGGTTACCATTCTGAGGGAAAGCCGCAACCCCAAGGACATCGCCTGGAAATACCACGGGGCGAGAGTGGTCGTGGATGCCACCGGGAAATACGTAGACCCGGTCCCGCCGCCGGACGCGAAAGACGGCTCCGTGCGCGGTCATATCGAGGCGGGAGCAGAGAAGGTCATCGTTTCGGCGCCCTTCAAGATTAAGGAAAAGGGGCGTCATCTGCCTGAAGATACGAAGACCCTCATCATGGGCATTAACGACGAAGTCTACGACCACACGAAACATCATGTCCTGTCCGCCGCGTCGTGCACCACGACGTGCCTTGCCTATATGGTCAAACCCCTCCTCGACTACTTCGGCCCGAAGAAGATTCTAAGCCTGTCGATGGCGACGATCCATGCCGCCACGGGGTCGCAGGAGGTGCTCGACAAACTGCCGAAGGCCGGGGCAACGGATTTGCGCAAGACGAGAAGCGTCCTGAACAACATAATCCTCACGAGGACCGGCGCCGCGAAGACCCTTGAGCAGGTGATCCCCGAAATGGGCACCATCGGGTTCATCGCCGAATCGGTGAGGATACCGACTACCACAGGCTCTCTCATAATCCTCGTGATCGCCTTTCACGACGAAGAGGACAACCCGCTCATCAACAGGGCCCTCATCAACGGCATCTATCGCGATGCGGCAGTAAAAGAAAAGAGGGGGTATCTGAAATACACCGATGAACAGAATGTCTCGACCGACATAATCGGATATTTCGGCCCCGCCGCGATCATTGAAGGGAACGAGACGCATACGCGAACCGCTGTCGTTACCCTCGATGTGGCCAGACTCTGCGGAGAAGTCCGCGAAGGCGCAGGGGCCACCCTGAATATCCCCATCACTCAAGCGATAACGCACGGCTGGTACGACAACGAACTCGGGAGCTACTGCAACATGCTCGGGGACTTGACCGTGAAGGTCGCCTCCACGGTTTATCAGTAATCTTCGGGTCATCGAGATTACGGAGGGTCTCACGGGTGAAATACACGATCTCTCCTGCAGTCGCCGGTCCCACAGGATCTCCCTTCATGAGCTCATCTGCCGTTCCCTGTTTGCCCCCTTTCCTTGACACCGGCACTTTCGGTGCTATCTTTTAGATAGGAGAGAGAATATCCCTCGGAAGATAATTTAATAAGGAGGCTCAAATTATGCCGGATATTCTTCACAGAGTTGGAATTAAAGCAACATCCCAAAAGATTTTTAAAGCCCTGTCCACTACTGATGGGCTTTCTCACTGGTGGATTGTGGGTACAAAAGGAAATCCGAAACGAGGTGGAATTATTGATTTCGGGTTCGCCAATATGAGAGTTGTGGAGTCAAAGGCCAACAGAGTAGTGAAATGGAAATGCCTGAAGGGACCAAAAGAGTGGGTGGGTACGGACTTAACCTTTGAATTGAAAGCAAAGAAAGATCAGACTTTCGTCTTATTCACGCATGCCAACTGGAAGAAGCCCGATGAATTTATGCGGCATTGTAGCACCAAGTGGGCCATATTTCTTTTGAGTCTAAAAGATTGGCTGGAGAGGGAGGAAGGCCGTCCTGCACCTTATGATGCCAAAATCAGCGTTGGTGATTAGGCAGATTTCTACACAGAAGCCCCACTGAACAGCATTTGTCCACGTGAGTTGCAGTAGACTCACACTTTCATATAGAGGCCTTGTCCTGAGCGTTGAGATTGCGCGGTAAGTACACCGACAACTCGATACAACGAATATTTTCGCTGGAGCAAGATTTCCGATTATACCTCACACGGTTCTGTATTATCCCCATCTAGAGACTTCATGTGGTCGACGAAAATGTGACTTATGGGATTATAGTAGTACATCGTTGAAACGACAAACGCTTACGGATTAATAGTTGTTTTTGTATTTTTAGATAAGATCCTTTATGATATTTCATCAATTTTCTTGAGAATATTTGAGAAAGAGAGCTTCACTGAATCGAGGTTGAACAAAAGAAGTGCCGACCGTAGATCTTCTCGGTGCGAGTATTCTCTTTGCCTTCTCGAAAACTTACCCGGATTTACTCGTTATGGGGCCTACTGGCAGTGCTGGCTCCCCTTTCAGACAGGAACCATTATGAGCATGGGCAGGTACTTGATGGTCTTTTTCCCCCTGACGATCTATGCCCGTTGTTCATTGAAAAAACAAGCTACGCTGAGAGATGTCACGCTTATGACCTATTCATCACTTCTTGTCGTTTTCGGTGCGCTGTTTAGCAAGTTATATTTAATCGAATGAATGTATGAAAATGAAAGATAGACATATAACCATTTTAGGCGCAGGGCCTGCAGGTCTTGCCGCCGCTTACTATGCAAGAAAACAGGGACTACCCTTCACCATATATGAAGCGAGTAATCGGATTGGTGGTAACGCAATTACCGTGCGGCACGGTGATTTTCTATTTGACTCCGGAGCGCATCGCTTTCACGATAAGGATTGGGAAATAACGAGAGAACTAAGAAATCTGATGGGCCAAGACTTAAAAAGAATTGATGTTCCCAGCAAAATCTATTACAACCACAAGTTCATAGATTTTCCGCTTTCACCACTCGATCTGTTCAAGAAGTTGGGATTACGCACTTTTATGAGGGCGTGCCGAGAACTGGTAATCGCAAGGATGAAGAGCAGGAGGGAAGTAGAGAATTTTGAACAATTCGCTCTGCGCACCTACGGTAAGACGATAGCTGAAAATTTCTTGCTTAACTATTCGGAGAAGTTATGGGGGGAACCCTGCGCTAAGCTTTCGCCTCACATCTCGGGGAAGAGAATGACCGGGTTGAATGCAAAGACATTCCTGAAGGAAGCTCTTTGGGGAAACAGGGTGAAGACAGAACATCTGGATGGGTCATTTTATTACCCTGAAAAGGGCTTTGGAACGATTGTCGAGAAACTTGCTGGGTTCTGCATCGAAGAGAACGTTCGCAGGAATGCCAAGGTAACAAACATTTACCATGATCAGAAGAGGGTGGTCGCCATAGAAATTAACGGCGACGAACGAAGAGAGGTTCTTGATGTGGTGAGTACGTTACCGTTGCCTCACCTTGTAAAACTTATGGTCCCTTCACTACCGCAAGAGATTCTGTTTCTTGCAAATGATCTCCGGTTTCGCAATCTGATTGTGGTCACCGTCTTTCTGAATAAGGACTCGATCACGGGCGATGGATCTATATATTTTCCTGACCCGACATTCCCCTTTACCAGGGTATATGAACCGAAGAACAGGAGCACATACATGTCTCCAGCCGGAAAAACATCACTCTGCGCTGAAATTCCTTGCTTTGCAACAGATGAACTATGGACCATGGAAGATGATGACTTAATTGAATGTGTTTCTTCCTCTTTTGTGAAACTCGGATGGGTGAGGAGAGATGATATCTTAGACTCTAGAGTCATAAAGATACGGTTCGCCTATCCCCTCCTAGAGGTCGCCTCTGAAAGAAAGAGCCGGACAATTATTAAACATTTCGAAACTTTCAGTAATATAAAAATCTCAGGAAGAAATGGCAGGTTTCTTTACGCGCATTTTCATGAAATGATGAGATTCGGTAGAGATATTATTGAAGAATATGTCTCCTCATAAAAGGTAATGAAGAAAAAAGAGTGCTTCTGTGAGGAATAAACAATCCTCAATGCGCGGAGGAATCCCGTTACTTGTCTGGAGCGGTTCCATTTCCGGTATTCTGTTTGGTGGTCTCATAATGGTCCTCCGCGTCTTTAATGGTCAACTCGAAGTTTTGGCAGGTAAGCTTTCCTCGGCAGGAAAATGTGTCAGTTGTAGCCCGGCGACATTTGAAATGCTTAATATCTCTATCGGAATGGCGCTGATTTTTCTGTCGCTCTTTTTCGTCGCGAGTTACTTTCATAGAGAAGAGATCGGAACTTTTCTTAAAAAGACTTATTTGAAACTTATCGGCTCTGTCATAGCGATTCTTTCCCTACGCATTCTCTTCATTTCCCTCGGCAGGTTTTTCCTCCGAGATGAGCTGGAACACGTTCATGCGGCATGGTATATCATGAACAGCTTTGTCCCCTATACGGAGTTCTTCGAGCATCATCACCCTCTGCTATGGTTCGCCATCACACCCGTGCTTGGCACGATCGGATATTCAGCGGACGCACTTCTCTGGCTCAGGATCGCGATGTTTCTTGCGACGGCCGGAACAGCCTTTCTGACCTATGCCATTGCCAGGCATATAACTAGATCGCCGGAAGCGAGTCTTCTATCAGTCCTCTTCCTGCTCTCGACCGTAATGTTCGTGGACGCGGGCATAGAGATCAGGCCCGATGTGCCTCAGGTGCTTTTCGGATTGATCTCGGTCTATTTTCTCTTGCTTTTTCTCGATAGGGAGGAGACCAGATACATTTTTTTTGCAGGGCTTGCCGCTTCAGTCTCGTTCTTGTTCTTACAGAAGAGCGTTTTTTTGTTGATAGCCTATTGCATGATATTCCTCTTTAGATTGATAAGGGGAACCATGTCCGTCAGGTCTGTCATGTATTTCATTCTTTCGTTCTCTTTGCCGCTCTTCTTTTTTTTCGTATATCTGATCCTGTCCGGGGCATTCAGGGATTATTTCTTGATGAATTGGCTTTTCAACATCCATCGGGCAACAAGAATCCCGGCGCTTCTCACTTTCAAAGTCTCTTTCCTTCAAAATACTCTTCTTTGGTTGCTTTCACTATTTTCGGTGATTTTTCTCTTAGGAAAAAGGGAAGTCAACGGAGGGCTGAAGACTGTCGGCTTTATCGGTGCAGTGCTTCTTGTTGTTTTCGGTTTCGCTAAGAATGCCGCTAAGCAATATTGTCTCTTTCCTATTCCTCCTCTCTGTGTCTGTTCTGGGTATACCATAAAATGGGCCTTTGAGAGAATGAGATTGCGAGAACCCCATAAATTGGCAATCATCGCTCTCTTCCTGTCTGTACCGATGTCTATTCTTTTCATGACGATACTACCTTCAAACCAGAGGCAATTGGAAGTAATCGATTACGTCATTAAGAATTCCCAGGAGACTGATTTAATCTATGACGGCGATGTTAAATTTAATCTGTTTAGAAGGGATATACATTACTTCTGGTTCTATGCAAATGCAAGCGAGGACACGATAAATATGTATAACAAAATAACTCAGAACAGCTACCTCGAATATGACGTCTGTGCACTGGTCAAGACCAGGAGACCAGTATTTATCTCTGACTTCGGACTCGATATGAAGAGGTGTCGATTACTTGATCTCTATGAAGAGACGAGATTCGGCGGCCTCTACAAGAAGCGATGGGGAGGCTTTGCAGTAAGTGGTCCAAGAGCAGAATGAAATCCGAGATTTCACTTTGCTCTGTTCGGTGTTCTATAGTCTATCGGCATAAAAATCGAATTTACGAAAGATATAAGAATATGAACCGACAGAGATTTTGGAGATACCGCATAATAGGGCTCATCGGTGGCATCGGGAGAAAGCCTCAATAGGTATTTCTTTCCGGAAGAAACCTAGCATTTGTAACAGAACCGCATGAGCGTTGACTACAGGAGGAAGAAACCCTGATTTCTTGATCGGTCTCATCGAACAATTATTAATAGCGATAATCGTGACCGAATGAGTTGACACCAAGTTAGAAAAGGCGTTTACAACAGCTGTCAAGAGAACTGCTGTCTAGTGCATGTGAGTATGTCTGTTTAGACGCTTCCCTCTATCAGCTATTCCTCTAGCAACGTGTATCGTCTTTATCGTTGGCTATCTCTTATCGCCATCACTCCGGCTTTGTCACGACTCGATTCCCCTTGCATGGGTTCGGAACCCGCCTCACCGAAATCCACAAGATCAAAGGTAATGGGACTCGAAAAGATTAGACCGAGTCTCACCCAATACTTTGCATTGTTGAAACTCACACACGGGACATTAATGGCAGATGTCTGTGCGTCATAGGCGGCACACATTCCGTCATCCACCGCCTGTGAGATTCCATACGTCTTTAAGATGAATCCGTTCTTCATCTTGAGTATTGAGTCTTTGATCTGATCCTTCAACGGAATGTTATCATCGGGTTTGCAATACTCTCCGCAGTTTAGCGATGTATATTCATGCCAATACGGCGTGCTCGCAACTTCTGCGTCCGAGCGAACTGTGAGCGGGGTATTCTGGATGTTTATGTTCTCGGCTACGGGAAGATAAGAGTTCAGAGGACCTGAGATGAAATCGCCCAATGCCCAATAATTCACGGCCCCCCTGGCATCGGGCATGCAGCCATCACAACCTCCCGCGGTCAATTCCGTGGACAACCAGAAATTGGTAAAGGTTGTTATGTAAGCGTATACATTATTCGAATTCAAAGGGTAAAAAGGCATTGTCGTCGGCAATACCGGAACATTTACCGTACCAATCGGCGAGCTGAGGGTAATGTCAAGATCAGCAACTATCGGCGACGGCCCCTTTGATTCAAGCGCCAAAGCCAAATACGTGAGAACCGTACCCCAACTATGGGAAATGACGACAAATCTCCCATTCTCACTCAGTGCCCTTTCGTAAGATTGTCTCAACATCACGCGGAGATCCGCCACGGTTTCAGATGTCTTGTTCGCATCTCCCGACCATTGATAGGGAAGAATCGTTATGCCATCGCCCTGACCCAAATCCATCGGGGAAGATGTCAACGCAGAAAATAGGTACAGATCGTCAGCTTGCGCGCTGCCCGAAGATAGCGTGTTCGCAAAACTGAGTCCATCAACAGCGACGACATAAACATTGCCGGGCAATGCGAGATCAAGCCAATAACGTGAATCTCCGAAACTTAAACAAGGGATATTTAGCGTGGCGGAATCGATGTTCACACTCGCGCATTGATCGGCCTTTGCAAAGGAGGGAGACAAGAGCATTGTCAGTACGGTTAATGCGAGAAACAATTTTGAGATACCGTTTGATCTAAAGTAATCACATCTATTCATGGAGCACCTCCTCCGTCTCCTTATCGCTCCTTCATCCGTTCCATGATAGAGTCTCTCTGCAGCATGAGGCATTCTACAAGCATCTGACTCCTGGAAGGAGCACGCTGACAGCTTTGCGATCAGCTACAAAACTTATAGCAGGAAAGAGTTCTCAGTGTCAATCGGCTAATGATCGCATAGCCTATGAAACTCCATTTCACAGTGAAATCCCGGAGGACCTTCATGGAAAGAGCCGTCAAGACGGTTGTCTGATGTCGGTATCAACTACACCGACCATACAACACAGTTCAAGAAGATGCAACTGTGAAGATATGTGAGAATAACACGCATAATGAAGCAGATCAACGGTGCGCATTAAGACCAAAGTCCAAAACCGAAGTCTTTTACCTGCGCTTATCGCGGTTACCCAATGTTTTCATTATCGCCGACTCCGGTCCTTGTCGCGGCCATGCGCTCCTTGCTGTTGTTCGCAAAGAACGTCCAGGCCCTTTCCCTTGCTTCACCCATACTACTGCTTGACTGAACCTTGGACGCCAGAGAGTGTCCGAATTTATAATTCCGGGCAAAGTAGTGGGTAAATTCCTTCAGTCTCCCCAGGCAGTATATGGGGCGATAATACGCGTCCAGAGCTTCGAGAAAGGCGGCGTACACATCCGGCAGCGAAACCGCCGGCTCCGTGATATCACCGTGGAATACAGTCCTCGCAACTTCAGCGAAGAGCCAGGGTTTTATCACCGCGCCCCGCCCGAGCATCAACCCATCGGCACCTGATACTTTCAGGCATTGTTCCGCGTCCTCTATTGAGAAGACTCCGCCATTGGCGATAACAGGTATTTTAATGCATTCCTTTATTTCGGCTATATGTGCCCAGCGCGGTTTTCTTGCAAAGGATTCATATGTGAACCTGGCGTGCACTGAAAGCATATCAATTCCCTCACCTTCGAGCATGGAGCAGAACGTCTTCACTTTACCACTGTCAGAGTCGTTGCCGAGGCGGATCTTCGCGCTCAAGGGCAGGATAGTGCGCTTTCTGGCCTCGGCCACGATGCGGCGGGCATCCTCCGGCTGTTCCATCAGCATGCTACCTGCGCCGAATTTGCTGACCGCAGGTGATGGGCAGCCCATGTTCAAATCAACCGCGTCAGCCTTCAATGCGTGAAGCGCGTCAATGGCCCGGCCTATCTCTTTGTCGGTGGCAGTGAGGAGCTGATAAGAGAGCGGGCTTTCCCTTTCGGTTCTGATCAGATACGGGGAGATGCGGGGATTTTCCGTGGGCAGTCTTTTTGCCGAGAGCATTTCAGTAGACAACAGGCCGACCCCGCCAAAGCCGATCATGATCCGCCGGAGGGCGCTGTGGGTAAGACCTGCCATCGGCGCAAGGAAAAGCGGCGGATCGATCAGCAGATTGCGAATCTGCATCGCTTGCGGCGGTGTTCGCACATTCGTTTCAGCTTTCATCGACAGTAAGGGACACATTCCCTATTTCCTTCACTCTTTCCTCAGCCTTTCCGGCAAAGCACAAAAAAAGAAGCACATTTCCCAAACGATGTGTCTTTCAGCGCTGATTCATTCCGTGGCTGCTTTGTACTGGATACATCAGATGACTATTCGCTGAGATGCTTATTGACTAATTTGGTCATCTCGAACATTGAGACCTGGTTCTTCCCGTCGAATACCGCCAAGAGATTCTCATCTGCATTGATATTTCTCTTATTCTTTGCGTCCTGGAGATTATGTTGCTTTATATACTCCCATAGCTTCTTGGTTATCTCTGTCCTTGGAAGCGGTTCATTCCCCACTATCTTAGCCAGCGCCTCGCTGGGTTTCATGGCCTTCATAAATGCCGGATTAGAGGGTCTCTTCTTTGCACCTTTCTTCTCAGTCTCTGACATCATTCTTCTCCTTATGGTTGCGGTTTTAGAGTCTCAGTTCCTCTTTTTCAGAACTCAGGCATCTAAAAGTATACACTAATCGCACAATTCGGCTCTTATCCAACGCTATTGATAGTTCTGCAGATTTCCGGTTGAACTATAAACAACCAGACTCGAGACGAAAGGCATTGAGTTCAGGAAGGAGCACAAATATGGCTTCTTATTTCGCCGCGCCGTGCAATTCCTCTTCAACCCTTTCAGACAGGAATATCTTTAAGAGCGATTGATAAGGAACATCCCGTTTATTAGCAAGTACCTTAAGATGCTCAATGAGCGATTCGGGCAGACGAATCGAGATCGTTTTGGTTGATGGTTTTAAGTGTGGAAATACTACTCGTTTTGCGGTCGAGTAGTCGACGTACTCCGTGGAATCGTGAGTAGCCCAAAACTCGGCTTCTTCTGCTTCACTCTTAAATTTGGGTATCTTCTTGAGTCTGTTCATATACTCTTCTCTCCTTCCGATTCATGTCACGTGCCGAAATTATCCTTATCCTGGCACGCCTCAAAGCGAAAACGACAAAAAGCAATCTCTCCGTGTCTGTCTTCCCCAGCGCGAAGCATCGATCCTCAGTTGTTGAGTGCGGCATATCTTTTCTAACAATTATCGGATCGTTAAAGAATATCTCTTCGCATTCGATATGGGAGACTCTATGTCTCTCCCAATTCTTCTTTATATTTCCCTCGTCCCATTCGAAACCTTCAACCGAAGCCCAAATGTCAGTCCAATCTTTCATATGCGTATATTACCAATATATACAAAAGAATGTATCCTGTCAATTCTTGGTGACCAATTTGCGTCCATTTACGAGCGTAACCCGCACCAGCTACCAAAGTTTAGATATCAGGACTACAGGACTTTTTCCTCTGGATTTTACGGACTGAACCAGATGCGGTGTAGATTCTTTGTTGGAGACAAGGTTACTGCAGAGCCCAACAGGCGACACTCATATTTCACAGGCTCTCGTCATAATGGACACTGGAACCGCCGGATAACGAAACCGAATTTCCGACCACAGATCCATAGAGGCTGCTCCCTCCTGACAAAGAAATACTGGCCCTTGGGGCAGAAATCGCACCATAGAGGGCACTGCTCCCTGAATAATTTGCCGAGGTGCAGAATTCGGGGCGTAAACGAGATTGACCCACGCGTAAGCGCCTGCCAAGTATCTCCCTTACAAGGCCTACCCCTCACGCGGGGAAGAAGAATTTCCAAATGTTCTAGTGTCCGCTCCTCACGCACCGAAAGTAGTACTGATTTGTCTTTTAGATGGTGACCACGCCATAGCCTCCACTGAAGTATGCAAGCCACGCGCGAGTTGAATCACTGGTGCTAGTTGTAGATGACCAGTAGATACCGCCTAAAACAGCAGAATCATCGGTAAAAAGATGCCCCGCAGGAAGGTAAGGCGCACTCCCGGCATTTGGATCTATAAGCGTAGCAAGTTCCTCTATTGACGGGAGCCGCCATCCAAAACGCCCTCCCACTGATAGTATTGTGCACGATGCGATGGCATCGTCTTCCACTTTGGTTATGCCACTTGTCTGCCGTTGCCAGACCAAGCCTGTTTCTCTGTCAAGCACTGCTGCGTCGTCGAGGACCGTCAGCCATCGAGCAGCACCAAGAATCTTCTGGCTCCAAGTCGGCATTGATGCTGCAGTTTGAATTGTACCATCCGAAAAAGCGACACCACCGTTCTGCAGTAACAAGTCGCCGCCGACTTCGACCCCAGATGAAGCGTAGACCACAGCGCCATAACTCACCAATGCAATCATAAATATAACTGCATTGCAAAATACAATATTTTTTAGGATCATGATTTTCCCCCCGTTTCCGTTCATAGGCTGGATGTAATTCCGCTTTGAAAGCCGCTCCTGGCAACATAATAGCATACCCAATGCACCATGTGAAGCGAAAAGAATTTTGCCGAGAGCCTCTCTTTAGTCAGCAAATACCTCGCGTCATAGCAGAGTCCAGAGAGTCTGTGGAAGCGACAAATAAATCTGCTTCCTGTTATTCACACTGTAAAGAGAGTCCTCTGCGATGGACGGGAACTCAAGGGCGAGCCAGAAGACTTCGATCGTTTTCTTTACGGCAAATTCGCGGCCGAGACGGTTGAGAGGTACATAAGAGAACGAGGTATTCCCCAGCCACAGTTTGCATATGTTCTTCACGAGCCAGTCCTTGACCCGAAAAGGTACGGCGAAACCGTCGCAGCAAAATGGGGCATATGGGTTAAAGTCTTTGACAGTCTCGAAGATGCTCTCGAATGGCTTAGATAGCCTCTAGGCAACTCACCGCGCCATTGACAAACTCATTCATTGCGATTTCTTAGGTATCTGATATACTTGATTCAGGAAGAGTTTGGTTGATCGGTCGGTAGGAGATATAGGCATTTCGCAAGCCTTGGCAGCAGAGTCGTAATAATCCTTTCGACGGTCACGGCGAATAACGAAGGAGGTCTCACGAAATTCGCCTGCTGCTACCGGGCAGTGTCAGTCGTGGTTATCGTGAAGGAGGGAGGGTAAAATGAGTTTTCTGTGGTTTCTCATCGTGGGTCTCGTGGCCGGTTGGTTGGCGGGGATGCTGGTCAAGGGCAGTGGCTTCGGTATTATCGGCGATCTCGTCGTCGGTGTGATCGGTGCCTTCCTTGGCGGTTGGCTTTTTAGCACCTTTGGTGCTTCAATCGGCGGCGGACTTCTAGGCAGCATCATTGTGGCGACAATCGGCGCGGTCGTGCTCCTCTTCATCGTACGTCTCGTCAAACGCGCGTAGTATCGTCACAAGTCGGACAAGTGGACGCAGGGTAACCCGCGGCAACGCCAAAGAGGGGTCCGCTCATGCCTCGCTACTGGTGTTTGCTGCACCTGACTCCTCGCGTCGTTACTGTCTGCTTTTCTTGTAAATCCTCAACGATTTCAAGTTCTGATAACTACGCAGTTGTCGGTGTACTGTTTGCGCAGGACCGGAATGCGATTCATTAATTCCGTTTACATCATCTATAAACGCAATTACTGACCATTACGATCCCATTTCGTCAAGGTGTTTACAGAACTTCAGGTAGGCGGAATCCTTTGCTGCTATCTTTACACCTATTAGACCATTCTTAATAGTCCTAATGACTTTCCCTTTCAGGTTTGATGTCTGCTTACCAGCTAGTTCGATATTAATGTCGAGTATTGTGTCAGGGTCAAATTGATGTTCTGTTTTTATGGACAAGCCGTTCATCGAAATATCTTGGCTTATACCCTCATACGTTATGCCGTTTGCCGTGAACCGTATACCACAACTCACCTCATACCTTCTATAAAGTCTGTCGTCCTTTCTTCTCTCTGCCGAGCGAAGCAGGAAAAGTACAACGCTTGCACAAATTAAGGCGGTTGCCACACCTAAAGAAATCAGACTTGTCAGTGTTGCTTTAAACATATTCCTTCCTTGGTCGCTTGTATTTTATTGTCATATTCTATGAAACAGTTTCTCGTTCACATTTTTAGAAACGCAAATCAATTTAAGCGCCCATTTGTTTTTCGTATGATTTTGCGATGCTCTCAATGAATCCCCTGATTCTTGCCCTCTGATCGTTATGCAGGTCAATAAACACAAGGCCTGCGCCAATGCCAGGCTGACAATTCTTTACCTGCCCTTTGACTGTTATCTTCTCTTCTCCTATCGGAAGGGTAATCTCGACAACGTCATCCTCGTCAAAATAGCGCGCCCCCGAAACATAAATACCGGCTTCACTTATATCATAACTTGTACAGCAATGTATGCCGTCTAGCAAAATTTCCTCTCGAAAAGGAAATCTCCGGCAGTTTCTGCGTTCTGTTTTTTCTTCGTCGTCCTTCATAAATTTCTCACTGATTATGAAAATGTCTGAGAGAAGAGGTTAACTGCTCATAGAGCAACGGTTGTTTCGTTGAATCTATTTCCTCCTTGAATTGAATCCCCACATAATAAATATCCCTAATCTTTCTGCTATATGTGCTGATGCCGTCCACAGAAGCACTCTTCATCGATCCGTCGACCGCTATGAAATAAACATCGATTGATAGATCTTTGCCCTCCCTCAGTGGCTGGTCAGAATAAACACCGATTCCCGCCAAAGACATGTCGGCAACCATTGCCTGAATTGAATAGGCGTCGCGCCCGCCAGCAATATTGAGTGTCGCGGTTGCCGGCAATGCAATTCTTTTATGACTGCGTATCCTATACATATGATGATTGCCGTTTATTCTCAATATGCTTTCCGGAACGCATGTTCGACAATTCTATCCCGTCCTCTTACTCATGTCCTTCACCTCGACTGGAGTGAAATCATCATTCATGCCTATTGAAGACGACAAACTCTGCTCAAGTGAAGCGCGGTTAAGCAGATACCTGATAAAATGAACATAATTAGAATCCCTCTCAATGAGCTCGACTCCCATCCCAATTTTTTCTTTCTTCCCTGTCCTAAGCGCGGTCCCGGCGGGGCTTGCACAGGCTCTTTTGACCTTAACGCTAACCTTTGAAATCGCGCCATACGGTAGATAAAGTGCCATGTCGAGAATAGTATCCGGCGCCTGCGGATGGTCAGTTCTGATGAACATTCCGTGTAGCGAAAAATTGCTCGAAGTCCCAGTATAAATCATCCCGTTTGACACGAACTCAGTGTCACAGTACTTAATAAAGCGCTTATGCCTTCTTCTGTTAACCACGGTTCGTAAACACGCCTAGTGTTGTCTCGTCATTGGGTTTATCCCTCTATCTCTCTGCGAATATGCCTCACTTGCATTCTTCTCGTTTGAGGAGCGAAGCAGGAAAAGAACAAAGGCCCCACAAGACAAAATAGATAGCACACCCAGGCAAAGCACATTTATTATTGTCGGTTCAAACATATTGTTCCTCCTTCTTAGAGGTATAGTAGCAAGAGTTATTCCACGATTAATTATTTCCGCAATGCCCGAAAAAAAACCTAAATAACAAGATGTTACTATTAATTGTTATCGAGAGGATGACTCCTCTTTGACCGAAAATCATACGGGGTGACAAAAAAACGTACAGATTCCAATTAACTGAATTCAGAAAGACGTTTCTGAAGGATAAGAGGTTAAAATGAAGACCATGAGTAGAACTTATGAGCCTCTTTGAGCCCATCCGCTGGCCCCGGGTGACAGACACCAAGGGGGCCGGGTGATTGAGAGTTCGTCTCGCAACCAGTTGCCAAGACTTCTTCTGCTACAAGTTCCACTTTTCAGAGTCTCGGCTTTTCATATTTCTGTTTCTTCTGTTCAGGGTGTTCTCTCTTTATCCTTGTTCACCTTAACCGAAAGATTAAGAAAACGCATGGCTGCGATAGCTTCAGTGATCGAATAATCGAGAACCAGACGTCGTGGGGCCCAATTTACAAGCAGATATGTATATAAAATTGACACTTGGCTAGAGAGGTGCTATAAGGGAATTGAGGGGAGAGATTCCCGATAAAGCTAAACCCTCCGTGAGAAGGGGACGGAAAGCGTGCGGGTCTTAGAGAAGATGGCCGAGCTGCCGAAGGATTCTTTACAGACTGGTAGATGAGGTCACTTTAATAAGGGGCAAGCAAGACTAAGGCGTCCCCTTCCTATAAAGAGGAGGGCAATATGCGATATGTTTGCGGACTCCCGGTTATTGTTATATTCGGTTTTTTATTAGTTCTCCCTTTTCCCCAAAATGCTCAAGCCTCGCTCCAAAACGGTGTTCCTTTCGATACATATCTGGATTCAATGACTTATGCCAACATCGACATCTACGTACCTGCAGGTGCCACAAAACTCACTGTCACTATCAGTAATGGAAGCGGCAATCTGGATCTCTATTTGAAATACGGCAGTCCCGCTCAAGGCAACACTGTGGGGCAATTGAATGCTAACGCCGATGTCGTGTCGGCAGGTCCGACAGCGGATGAAACGATTGTGCTGACGCCTGAGACCACCCCTCCGCTGCACGAGGGGGTATGGTATGTTGCGACCTTGAACCTTAACAACACGAGAACTTATTTTGCATTAACCGCCACTGTGGAAGTTCCGATGGGCCAAGCGATTCCAATTCCAACAGAACAGGAAATGTGGGGTTACTCGCCTGTCGAAAAATGCATCGCAAATTATGATGCTGCAAGTTCCAAGCCGATATGCATTCAAACCTCCGTCCCGGGTGGTAAGACAATTACGGTCAAAGTTGAGGCCCAGCGATTTGCGGCACCGGTTGATATTTACTTCGGAATCTGTGCCAATCCGATCGACTCACGAAATATCTACCTCCTGTCATCAGATAACCATCTGCGACCGCTTGCCGAGGGTTATGTCCCTTGGCGCACAAACGTGGCGGGGCCTTTGAATGAAAATGTTTTGGGGGACATTCCCCTTTCGAGCCTTCCGCCAGGGAGGTATGACCTATATCTGGGGATAGCACTTTTGGGTCGAACAGACGTTTATTATATCTGGGCCACTTCTTATGTTATAAAGCCCGGGCCTGAGTATGTTGCAGATGGTGATGCCGCTTTTTTCGACGGCACGGTAGTCGTCCCAAAATCGAAAATTCAATTTCAGGGTCAGCTTTACGATGAAACGGCTGAAGTACCCGCTAATACTTTAGTTGGTGTCATCAAGTCGGACAAGATCTACCTTTATCATACGGCACTTGGTACCGTCACTCTTTCCGATGAGACGACGCGTAAGGCCATCGGACAATTTGTGATGGATTACTTTGAGAACACCTCATCGACAGCCACTGCGGGACTCAACACCATTGCGAGTGGCGACCAACTCCTGACCTACGCAAATCCCGCGGATCTCAAGACCGGCGTCAAACTCACGCGACTCGCCGAAAAAGAGGTTGAAGTTTTGAACGAGTTCCACAGGTGGGCTGCGATAGAGGGGACAGAGGGGAGCGGACCATATTTCCTACCGCCACCGGCTCGTTATCTCGATAACAACCTAATTCGTCTCTTTGGCAATTATCTGAAGTTATCGGAGTCCTGGTTCAATGCGAGCAACGAAAACAAGGAAACCGTGTATTTCACTTCAGATTCTCTGACGATTGAGACGTTCGGGGCAACATGGAGACCACTGCCCTATTTCCTTGCGGGTGCTACCGACATTGCCAATATGGTTGTTTCGTTGCTCTCTGGGCGATCGAATCCCGTAACGAACATCCCCATTGATGGCGAGGCCATGGCTATCCAGAAAGACCAAAAGCTTGTCGAAGCCCTTTGGAATATTGATCTTGCCGCCATGCTGTTCGAAGGGATAAAACTCTTCGCCGCCACATTCGATGTGAGCGAGACGCTTGAACCTGTAGTGAATCTGTGTTGCAACACGGCTATGGCGATTACTCATGCCTGGATCAATGGTCAGGCGGGAACGCCGCAAGCCAAAGCCAGCGTTAAGAAGGCCATTGAAGATCTGGCCAACGACATTCCGACGGCATTGATTAATGTTGGTACCGCGGGAGGAGGCACGCCCTTCTTTACCTTGGTAGACGGCATTGCAACCCTGGATTACATGGTTGAGGATGTTGTTATCCACGACCTTGAGGTTACTGGGGGGTCAGCCTACGATGAGGTCTCTATGAAACCGGAAACTTCAAACAACGTTGACCTATTCTCTTTCCCTTGGAGGGTATTTTGGGGCTGTGACGAGACATCCACCTCGTGCGATCCCGTGCCGAATTATCTCAAGTTTTATACAAATTATGTGTATGATCTCTTTGCCTCTCCCGATATGGCAAAGCCGGACTGGCACGGCAGTTGGTCTCGGGCTGGCTCAACCCTTACGCTCACGCCAACAGACGGCAAAGATTGCGTTTCATCCTATGTCGGAACACTGATATATCCCCATACAATCAAGGGATACTACACCCTCGGACCGAAATGCGCAAACCCGGGAGAGAAACATTACTGGATGGCACAGTAACGATACTGCAGGGATAAGAGAAAGGAGATGACTCATATTACAGTAATTTCATTTACAAGAGCTGCAATACGATGTTGACTGATGCAGATTAGGGGCATGATCGAGGCGATAGGCAATGGACCGGCTTTTCGGGCCTCGCAAGGCTGATAATGCAACACATCACTTCCAAAACTTGATACTGAATAGTTTCCATGTTATAGTTTGCAATAATTACTGTTACGGGGAGGGGAGCAATGAAAAAGATTCTATTGGGCATTCTTCTGATGTTGGCTATCCCATGTATGTCCTTTAGCGCCGATTACAGGGTTTTTGGGTGGGATAGTAGTGTTCAGGAAGTTGACTGCTTAACCTTGGCTGGTTGCATGCTGGCATCCAAACCAGTGAGTTTCAATAACGATACCGGCTTCATTTTGTCACTGGATGGTAACCACTGGGAACTGAAAGACAGCAGTGGAGTGGTAATGCAAGGGGATGCCAATCTCTACTACGATCTGCTTGTTCTTTCATCGAGTGATCAGTCGGGGGATTTGGCAGTCATCAGCTCTGACGGTATCGGAAGGGCAACCACAGGCTTTTTCTTCCAGTTGAGAGATTAAAGAGACTCCATAGGTTCGAATTCAGGAAACAGCTCTGATTTGACATCTGTCTCATCGAAGCATGGGGTAGTAAGGGTAATCGTGACTGTATGAGCTGATGCCTGGTTATGAAAAACGTTTAGTGTCCGCGA
The DNA here is from genome assembly GCA_035622735.1 of Thermodesulfovibrionales bacterium. Taxonomy (NCBI): domain Bacteria; kingdom Pseudomonadati; phylum Nitrospirota; class Thermodesulfovibrionia; order Thermodesulfovibrionales; species Thermodesulfovibrionales bacterium. Next base: position 50,156 of record DASPUT010000077.1, read on the forward strand.
ACGGAACTATTGTCCCGCAATATATCTCTATTCAGGCTCGAATGTTTGAGTCCGCTCATAGTGCCTCATCGCAGAGGCATATCAACGGAAATAAATGTCGAGAAAAAAGCGGATTAGATGCGAGCATCATTCTTTTCCGTCAAACAGTAACCCTTCGGCAGGTCTTACTTCGTCGTTCAAATCACCCTGGAGCCTTTGCTGATTTCTCTGGTCTTGTCTCTTGTAAATGAGATATTCTTCCTTCTCCATTCCGAGGAGTTGTTTCTTATAGAGGGCTGCCGAATCATACCATTCACCGATCCGTTTCTCAAATCGTTGCTCCACAGGAATCTCTAATGTATCCAGATACGCGAGAACCGCGAGATAGAAGCGTGTAACGTTACGTTCCACCGAGCCCCTCAGACCGCTGATGTAAACGGGATTGCCGTAGCTGTCCAGACCGGTAACCGTGAATCCGACCTTACCGCTGCCGAATACTTTCATGAGGAAAGCCCCCCAGGAACTGTAACCATAAGAATAGCTCAAATGAATAAATGTCGAGCCTGTGGTTACCGGCACCGCCTCAAATTCGAAGTGGTGATCCTGTGTAGAAAAAGGGCCCACATCCGCCGTGAACGCGATGTCGAAATAGAAGTCTTTCAGCGTACTTGCCGGGAATACAAATTTCATGTGGTACGCATCCCCAAGAGGCTGAGAGAATTTCTTGACGTTATAGATATTGATCAGCCATCTATGACGCAGTTTCTGATACGTACATGCCCTTATGTCAGGATGAAGCAAAACAATCTCGCACCAATTGGCAGGCACGAGAAGCCCATTTCGTATCGTGTCGAAGGGATAATGAAGGATGCCGTAAATATCGCCGTGAGAGACATTATTATTTTCGGTCGATTCCAGATAAAAGGGAATCGGGGAAGTGCTTTCCTTCAGTTCTCTTTCAATCTCATGATATTTATCGATAAGCGCCTCCTGTCCGGGAGGCGATGCTTCCTTACCGTATGAACTCTCATGCCACGGGGAACATACGAGAGATGAAAGCGCAAGGAACATACAGAAAACACGAATCGCTCGCATATCGTATCCTCCTCGAATTATTTTATCATTCCCCCTTCGTCGCCACAATGCCGGGAGTACCCCTGTCATCACCGGCAGAAATGGCAAGAAAACAGGTTCATGAAGTTGTAGGCCGGCTTCGGTTTCAGCAAGAATCGGGAACATACCGCACTGGGTGAAGCGTCCTACTTTCATACAGGCCGAAGCTTTTTCGGTCAAGCACGAGTTTTCTTCATAGGGAAACCTACAACAAATCTATTGATTTTGCGTGTTTTTTGTTTCGTTTCTTGAAAGTCCTGATTATGGAACGAGTCTTGCAGGTATCTCAGTGAGGAAGGAGATATGAGTACTCTGTCTGATACCACAAGGCTGATTATGGATGTTTTCTTGCAATACGGGATAGAGAAGCATCATCATCTGTCCCTGTTCAATCTGTTTTATGCGAAGACTCAATGGGAGAAGTGTCATCAGGATAATTTCACCAAGGCGGTCCATGAGCTTGTGAATAGGGGATTCATGGAATGGGGTGAAGCGTATGCATTGGTTCTCACGGAAGAAGGATACCATGCCTTGTCTCACCCAAATGAGGTTGAAAAAAATCGTGAAGGGGCATTGGAGGGTTATGAACTACGGTGATTTTGTTTGGTATGCTGCAGCCGCTGCGGTGATCCTCTGCATTCTCGGACCACTGATACTCCTCAGACATGCCGAGAAGAGTGCGGGGAAGCCGGGGTCCGCTACCAGAGAGCGTTAGATGGGAAAGATTCTGTCGTGCTCAAGGTCCGGACAAGAGAACGTGCGGGTGGGAGCTATGGTTAATAGGAGAAGACATAAGCGCTTTATTAAACACTGCGATGTCGAATTTTTCTCAGGAGGGATGGGACATGCCGGAACTTCGAGTAATTTTTCATTGCAGGGAATGTTCATAAGAACAGATCATCCTCAGGCGCCGGGCACGGTTCTCGACATTTTGCTCTATCTTCCCTATGGCGAGATTTCAAAATTGCGGGGTAAGGTGAAGAGGGCATGGACAAACCCCGCTGGGGCGGGGGTGAGAAGACCCAAGAATGGGAAAATCGGGATGGGGGTTGAGGTCATAGAGAAAGATGCCAGTTATCTTCACTTCATCAGGTATTTGCTTAACTGGTCTCACCTCTCCGGAATATTCGTCGCGCGACAAGAGAAACGTGGAGAAATCTACGCGACAGCTGATCGGACATACCGCGAATGCGGCCTTGAGGAAACCGTTGAAAAAGTTCCGGATGACTCATAGGATGAGCGGAAGATGGAACCGGTAAAAGTGGTCATCAGATATGCCCATGGTGGGCTGATAAAAGGCTTCACGAATGATTTTTTTCCCAACAAGCCTTTCTTTCACGTTCGCCCGATTGAGTCTGGATCTATCGATAAAGGTGTCGAGATTCACATGAAGGAACTTAAGGCAGTATTTTTCGTAAAGGATTTTAAGGGTAACCGCGAATACCATGAAAGGAAACACTTTGCCGACGGCCAGCAGGCTAACGGGCGGCGGGTTGAAGTGACATTTTTGGATGGTGAGGTGATGGTGGGATCAACATTGGGTTATGATCCCAGTCGTCCTGGATTCTTCGTTACTCCCGCCGATACGGATGTCAATAATATACGGGTGTTTGTGGTCTCGACAGCCGTGAGCAAGTTTCGGTTTGTTCAAACCACTTGTTGAAAAATTGACTGGCTTGACATGCAATAGTCAGCATTTGCGTTGACACCTCGTGTAACGGAATTACGGCTCGTATTTTCAACTGGAAATCTTTGCCTATTGCTCTCGGGTTGCTTTAACGAGTTCACCGACAGCCCTCAGATATAGAAAAACTAAACTATGAGAGATTGACTCCAGAAACAAACAGAATCAGCACCTGAAGTGTACCTGATAAATAAGGGTTTAGTATCCGGCGTTGAATTGCTCCATGTCTGCCCACGCATGAATGTTGATGCCGGCAAAAGCACCGATGGTGCAGGCTCCGACTCGTATAAGGAACTTGTTGGAGATCAGATGTATAGTCTCCAATTTTGGCTTAATAGCTTTGATGAACTTCTGCTATGCCTCTCTGGCACTACTATCGAATCGGTCATGCGGGTGCACTCCCAGACCATCACGAGTTTGTCGGGCATCGACTCAATCATGGATGTGATTTTCCTGACTGCATTTTTGGCGTCCTCTTTGAAGAAGTGACCGTCAAAATGCAGAACCAGACAACGGCGGGATTTAATGTCGCACCAATCAATCTTTGGATTCATGATGTACCCTCCTCAGTAAAACAAATCATTTAAAGGCAAAGTTAAATGACTGATCCACTCCGCCTTTTTTCAATATTTCAAAAGTGTCCTTGAAATCACCAGTCGTTGTTTTAATATAGCCCTGAATGTCCATTTGATCTCGGACCGACTGGGTCTGCGGAGAATTATCATCCTTTAAGGTGAGCAGAGCGCGAGCGAGCTTCGCAATTGTCTCTTTGTTCGTCTTCGAGGACACAATCAAAGTATTATCTGGATATTCTCCTTTGCCTTCGCCGACCGCTTCGAGGTGTGGATACTTATCTTTCATTTTGTCCCAGACACGGTTCTTCACGATCGCTATCTGGCCGCCACCATGTGCGAGTGCCTCGATGCCATATCCATGTGATGGAACTGGCAGTTTGATTGCATTAACAGATGCGATATTAGGAATGGAATAAAAGTAAAACTCCCCCGCAGAGGCCAAGGAAGTAAAGATGACATTCTTGCCTGTGAAGTAGTCGGCTGAACCGGTAAATTTGGGCGAACCTTTAGGAGCGAGTATAATAGCAGAATAAGTACTAATACCCTCCTTACTCAGGGGCCGGACCAATGGATTGGCTACTCCCTTGATCATCATTGTGCCCGCAATCCCGGAACCGCTGAACATGGCATCAATTTTCCCCGATGCAAATGTCTTTGCCGCGATAGGATAAGTTGGAACCTCAATGAGGCTAACTTGGATCCCTTTATTATTTAAGTATTCTATGAGCGGCGCATATTTCTTAACGGCACCGCGCATGTCCTCCATGATGGCGAGATTTAGCTGATCTGCTTGTGCAATGCGACCGTTAATGCCTAACAGCAGGAACGTGACGATAACACATACGATTCTTGATAACTTCATAATCTCCTCCTCTCAGAATGTTACGTTATGTTTAACGGCATAAGGCCTAATCGCAAGGTTTATGCCAAGATGGAGGTTCCTTATAATCGATACGTCCAAAGGGAATAAATATCATTAATTTACAATTAGTTAAACTATAGCGTCATTACATTGGTACGCGAAGCGCTCACAAGAGCTCTCCGCTGAGAAAGTGTCCGGAAATAAGACAAGGTGATCAGAAAGCCTTCAAAGCAAACGGAATTATCAATGCCAGCCCCTTGCGAATAAGATATCCACGAATGTGCTGGTGAAATCTGAAATTCACCCTCGTCTGCATCAACGTGTCATCCCCTATTGACACATTTTGAGCGCCAATTGGAGGCAGTAATCAGCACCTTTCCCTTATGGCTAAGACATGTTGATTTATGAAGTACCTCTCAGGCTTTCTGGCGGATTCTGAGGATATCCAGGGCGACGCTATGCCGGCATATTGAGAAGGGCCTGTTAAGGCGGCTGAAGCGGGGGGAGAAGGCTCTTTGTTGAAAGCAGCGTGAAAAGCTTGTAGAACTGCTCAAAAGGGCAAGGGATAAACAGGAGAGGTGGCTAAGTCAATGCCTAACTGATCGCTTCAGGTGTTCAGGAAACTGGTTCGCTGTCGTGACAGCGTGTCATAACATCAGTAATTTCACAGGCGAAAAAAAACCGCGAAAGAAGGATAGACAACAGGTGAATTCTGTACTAAGATTTTATTAAAGGTGGCCCTTACTGGTTTGACTCAGATAAGACAGAAGCAGCCATGAGTCACGCTTCTTAATCCAAAAGACTTTATGAGAGAAGGAGTGAGCTTATGAACGGGGGCAAAATAAAGAGTTTTCTGGCGACACTCCTGGCAGCTCTTTCTCTATCAATTGTTATAGGCACGGCGAGGGATTTGTCAGCGGCATATGTATTAACAGACCAGGAGCTTGATGACCTCCTCGCTCCTATCGCTCTCTACCCGGACCCGTTGCTAGCCCAGATGTTGCCAGCCTCGACATACCCGTCGGACGTTGTTGATGCGGCAGGTTGGCTGAGAAGCGGTGGCGACCCATCATTTGTTGATGAGCAAAATTGGGATGAGAACGTCGGGGCCATTGCCCACTACCCACAGGTTCTCTATATGATGGCTGATAATATCGATTGGACTGCTAGCGTTGGTGATGCTTTTCTGAACCAGCCGGAAGATGTGACCAATTCGATTCAGCGTCTGAGGTGGCAAGCGCAGACCCTCGGGAATCTTGTGAGTAACGATCAACAGGCTGTTACTACGGAGGGAGGCGATATTCAGATCATTCCAGCCCAACCTCAATATATTTATGTGCCTCAGTATGATCCATCAATCGTGTACGTTCAAGCACGGATCCCCGTCCTGCCTCCTTACGTTACATTTCCCCTGGTGTTTACGATCGGAAGCTGGCTGGACCTTGACTTTGACTGGGGTCACCACCACGTCTTCTACCATGGGTGGAATCGCCCTGGGTGGGTCAATCATGCAAGGCCCTATGTGCACATAACGAATGTTTACGTTCAAAGGAGCAGACCTTACATCAATCAGACATGGAGGCACAATCCATCGCACGGCGATCCAGACAGGTATTGGACGTCGAGACCGGGTGGAGCTCCAAGCGGCAGCTATCCGCACGGCTCTGAAGTCAGGGGAAGGAGTTCGACACCCACGGGACCTGCGGCTGGCCCGTTCGTCCCCAACGCCAATACCAGGCAATTTAGCGATAGGGGAAAAGAAAGCCTCGGCACTGCCGTTCCACGTCCGACACCTCAAGCTCCTGCTGCCGTTCCACGTCCAGCACCTCAAGCTCCTGCTGCCGTTCCACGTCCGGCGCCGCAAGCTCCCGCTGCCGTACCACATCCGGCGCCGCAAGCTCCTGCTGTCTTCGGAGGCTACAGGGGACTCAATGAAGTCAAAACGCAGAGTATGCGTGGCCAAGCGAGCCGCCAGAGCAATGTGGGAGGATCCACCGCGCCAGCTTCGGTGAACAAGGTCGGCGCTCCTTCGAGCCGCGGCGAACCCGGTAGCGGCGGACACCGGTAACAGGATCGGATTAGTTAAACAACTTCTGACTGCTAAGGGCACGATTGAGTACGAAGAAAGGAAGGACGTCATGAAGACAGTTTCAGCAGACTCCACATCTCATTCATCGCAGAAGATTGCTTTAGTAACATCCATTTTGGCTTTAGCGATGGCGGTCTTATGGAATGTGACGGGGACCGGTGCAGCGTCCCAACGATATTTTGCCACACCAGAAGACGCTGTCAAAGCACTCGCAGAGGCCGTGAAGTCAAACGACACGGCCGCGCTGGATCAGATTTTCGGGCCTGCCAGAAAAGAGGTTCTCTCTAATGACGAGGTGCAGCACGCTGCTGCCCTTGAGGCATTTACGAAACACCTGCAAGAAAAAACTAATCTTGTGAAAGAGAATGATTCGACGGTGATGCTTCACGTCGGTAATGAAGACTGGCCCTTTCCCATTCCGATTGTGAAAAGGGATAACCAGTGGTTCTTTGATACTGAGGCAGGCAAGGAAGAGATCCTAAACCGTCGTATCGGAGAAAACGAACTTACCGCCATGCTCGTTTGTCGCACGTACGTGAAGGCTCAGCGAGAGTATGCCCTGAAGGATTGGGAGGGCACCGGTGTACTGGCATATGCACAGAAGCTGCGAAGTGACCCTGGTAGGAAGAACGGTCTTTTTTGGAGAACGAAGGAGGGAGAAGAGGTGAGTCCCTTCGGGGAACTCGTCGCTCAGGCGTGGAAGGAAGGATATAAGAAGAAAAAGGCCGCTTTCAGGGAAGAGGCAACACCATTTCACGGATATTATTTTAGAATCTTGACTGAACAAGGTAAAAATGCCCCGGGGGGAAAATACAATTACGTTATCAATGGCAACATGGTTGCAGGTTTTGCCCTGATCGCATTTCCCTCGGACTGGAAGAAATCGGGTGTTATGACATTCGTTGTCAATCAGCAAGGGAAAGTCTATCAGAAGAACCTTGGACCAGAGACCACCAAGATTGCTCAACAGATGAAATCATATAATCCTGATGGAAACTGGACCCTTGTTAAGGAATAATAGCCTTGTACTAACGGTATTCTTCATCGCCGTTCATTTGACACATGAAAAAAGTTACTTCCGAATAATCACACATTTGTTTCTACGGCTTGGTGTCTGATAGGATGGGCAGTCAGCAGTTATAACGAGTTGCAACGCGCGTTGCTTACAGGAAGAAGGTCCGGTAGTACATCTGCTGCCCTCAACAGAAAATATAATTATGAGGTCCTGCCATAATTGAAAGTTGACGTTGACACGCCCCTCAGGGCTATCAATAATACGAATCAATTAACTGTAAAGCTTGAATGTCGGAGAAAAAGCGGGAAGAGGCCGGAATGTTTGCTTTGAGAAAGAAGCCTTATACCACGAGACAAGGTGCTTAACGCACCCTGTCCTATCTCGGAACTCAGAGGGAGGTGCCCTGATGGAAAGAAAATCGAAACTGAATTGTTGGGAATTCAAAAAGGTGCGGGAGACAATTAGGAGGGCTCCATATACAGGATCTGGGCAGATGTCCCGCGACTTTGGAAGAGAGACTGGATGGAGTGCACGATGGTGTAGATGCCGGCAGGGCATGCTGGGTCGTGGCTGGAACCTTATGCAGGGATGAGGTGCAGGGCACATTTGCCCAGAAATTTTCTAACTGTAAGACATGCGACTTCTATGAGAAAGTGCGCGAAGAAGAATACCCGAATTTTGAACTTTCTGCAATGCTCCTCATGAGACTGAAATAATGCGAGGGCAAAACTATGACCGGGGTCGGCCATGAGTAAGGTGGCTCTGGTTCTGAGCGGCGGGGGTGCGAAAGGAGCCTTCCAATTCGGCGCCATAAAATACATCGAAGAGGAAATAAAGAAGAGGTATCCTGACTTCCGGTATAAGATCATCGCCGGCGTATCCGTGGGCGCTCTCAATGCCGTCATGCTGGCGATGGATAAATTCGCCGACCTCGAGGAGCTTTGGAACACGGTCAGCGCAGATCAAGTTTATGAGGGCAGCCTCAACTGGACAGCGGCGATAAAAATCGTCTTCGGGGCCAAATCTATCATGAGCAATAAACCCCTGTCGGACAGACTGAGCAAGATAATCAGCCTGAAGGACATGAAGACTGATAAATATGATTTACGAATAGGCGCGGTGTCTCTCGTGAGCGGCGAGTATAGGGCTTTCCGCCCTTCTGACTTCGACGATGACGAGGATTTTCGAAGCGCGATACTCGCCACAACAGCGATACCCGTGATATGGGAGCCGATAGAGAAGATCCGGTTGAGAAATGCCCTCTACTTTGAGGAGGCCGTCGACGGAGGCATCCGGAATGTGAGTCCTCTCGGAGACGTATTGGATGAAGATCCTACCGATGTCATCATGATTAATTGTAATCCTGAAAAATTGTCGTCTGATGCTGACTCGGCGAAAGATATCCTATCTATCGCAAAGAGGTCACTGACGGACATTACGATTAATGAAATATTCAGATCGGATGTGAGGTTCTTTCTCACGATAAATAATCTTGTCGAACAAGCCCGAAAGCACGGCATCGACCTTTATAAGGACGAAGGCCAAACCGATGTCTACAAGGCCTTCAAGTCGGTATTGATCGAACCGCCCGATGATTTGGGCGACACTCTCGATTTCTCCCAAGACGTTCTTAGGGAGAGGATGCGCGTGGGATATGAAACAGCAGGAGAAGCCTTCAAGGATTACCAGTTCACAAGCTGACCCGATCGCCTTTACGTCTCTTTCCCTTCCAACCAGCTTCCCCGTACATTACGCTTTATGTTTTATCCTTTTATGTTCGTGCATCATCTCATCCGCGTGCGAAATCAATTCGTCAACGGAACACGGCTTTTCCGGGTTGTAAAGAGATACGCCGAGACTCAATGACAGGTTGTAGTTCTTATTTCTCGAAGCATTCTGATTTTTCATGTTCTTCTCCAGGCGGGCGATAATCTTCTCTATGTTATCTCCGGTAATTCCTACCGGAATTACGACAAACTCATCACCACCTATCCGGGCAACGATGTCTGACTCCCGATAGGTTGTTTTGAGGACCTTAGCGGTCTCGACTAGTGCCTCATCGCCCTCGTGATGGCCTGACCTATCATTAATCGATTTCAGATGATCCAAATCGGCATAGAGCATGTATATCCCTTTCTTTTGCCGTTTGGCGAGCTTGAGAAACTCCTCGGCGAGCGTGAAGAACCCCCGCCGGTTGTACAGGCCGGTGAGTTCATCAGTGATTGTCAGGAGACGGAGTCTCTCTTGTAATTTGACGTGGTTCACCCTATGCAGTATTTCCTTCATGGTAAAGGGCTTCTTTATGAAGTCCGATGCCCCGGCATCTATGGCTCTGTCGTACGAGAAATCGTCAATGAAACCTGTCATGATAATGGTCGCCATGTCGGGTCTGAACTTTCTCGCTTTTTCCGTGAGTTCAAAACCATTCATGCCGGGCATTGCGACGTCTGCCAGCATAATGTGGAAATGGCCTTTCGTTAAACATTCAATGGCGGCCTCGGAACTCGTGCACGTTTCGCATCGGTAACCATGAGATTCGAACATCTCTCGGAGTATCGGCAACATTGCTTCATCGTTATCAACAATGATTATTGCGGTTCTCTCGTCCAACTTACCCTCCGTCTTCGGGTTCATCATCCGGGTCCGGGAGGCATGCGCCAAAGCTGCTTTTCGCGACAATGCATCCGCAAATAGGATAATACTACTCTCGATTAAAATCAAGAACGAAATTGGGTTCGAACATTTCAATGGATCGCAGCCGGGAAACTGCCTGGAGAGAGCGTTTCAGTCACCGCGGGTATGGTTTCTCATTTACTCCCAGTAAAGGAAGAGGCGGCAAAGATGTTCTCCGTGAATGTCGGTAAATTCGAGCGATCAAGCGATGTCGGCGCTAAGATGCCCATGGCACTTCAAGGGGCGGGAAGAACTTGACAACCTCATCAAATACTGATACGGTTGAATCAGAAGAAGGCAATGCCTTGGAACGGGTTAAGGCTTAGAACCAAGTCATTGGGTAAGGGAGCAGGAGTCAGACGCGGTGAGCAAGCCTCCAGCAGCGAGGGGGAAGCCTGAAACGTCTGCCGAAGCTCCAAAGAAGAACAATCTAATGCATACCCGGAATCCAAGGTATTGCACTTCTTGTAAGCCTCCCGACAAGTCGTCCATTATCATGCTGCTTCAACCGTCGACGGGGAAGCGATTCAGTCGAGAAACCTACCCATACAGACCTCATCGATATAATCATGCCCGATCCGGAATTTCTTCAGTTTCTTGCACTCCTGTTCAAAACCGGCCTTGTTGAAGACATGGAGCGACCGCTTGTTCGTCGTAAAGATACTCGCCTCGAGCTTCTTAAACCCGTGCTCCGCCGCCCATTCGACGGTATACCGGAGCATCTGCGAACCGATGCCCAACCCCCTAAGGGATTCGACGATATGGAGTCCGATAAAAAGGACATGTGCGGTCTCCGGCCTCTGCCCGCCGTTTGCCTGGAAGGCGGCAAGAGTCCCGACGACCTTACCCCGCACCGTCGCAACGATGAGCAGGTTGTTCTTACGGTCTATGCCTCTGATATACTCCCTCTCAGATTCAATGTCCTTGCCATATTGTTCCATCAAGACATAACTTCTCTCGAGAGAGGTGGATCTCAGCGTCACGATAATCTCACCGGCGTCCTCAGGCGTTGCCAGCCTGAGTATCACCTCGTCGCCGTTCGTCACCGAGAATTTCTTCACTTCCTGCATGCCCTCGACCTTCCTTAGCCCAAGGTTTTTCTTTCATTATACATACAAATAACGCTGCTCACAAGAAATTCCTGCGGACCGCGGGCAAGAGAGGAACGCCCCCGCAGGACCCTTTCTGAATGAGGAGGGGCGGGGCCTCCAGGGGGGTGGAGGCCCCTTGGGGGAGGGAAAGAAAGAAGCCTACATCGTCCTCTGCGGAGCATTCCGCAAGAACGTCGGGACATCAAGGGGGTCTTCGTAAGGCATCAGGTCAGACGCTATGCCGTTCATGCTGACCGCGGGGACTATGTTTTTTGCGAGAACCCGCTCAGAGCCGCGGTAGGTGAGCGGCTCCCTGACAGGCGCCCACTTCCTTACCTGCTGCAGTTCGACCTTCTCCTTCTTTTCGTCAAAACCCGTTGCTATGACGGTAATCTTCACTTCATCTTCGACATCCGGATTAATGACCGCTCCGAATATGATATTTGCGCCCTCGTGGGCGGAGTCATAAATAATCGAGGCGGCGTCCTGCACGTCCCCGAGAGAGAGCTGCGTGCCGCCGGTGATGTTGATGAGGATTCCCCTGGCACCTTCGATGGACGAGTCTTCGAGGAGGGGATTCGTTATCGCTTTCTTCGCCGCCTCAATAGCGCCGCCTTCTCCCTTTCCGGCCCCGACGCCCATGACAGCCCTTCCGGTGTTCTCCATCGTCGTCTTCACATCGGCAAAATCGACGTTAATGAGACCGGGGGTCAGGATGATATCGGAGATCCCCTGTATCGCCTGTCTGAGGACTTCATCGGTAACGGAAAAGCCCTTGTGGAATGCCACCTTCTTTTCGACGACAAGAGATATACGGTCATTGGGGATCACGATGAGGGTATCCACGTTAACCTTGAGATCCCGCACCCCTTCCTCAGCCTTCAGCGCCCTCGTCTTTCCTTCGTAGAAGAACGGTTTTGTGACGATCGCCACGGTCAATATCCCCATCTCCTTCGCGAGGCTTGTGATAACGGGAGAGGCGCCGGTGCCGGTACCTCCTCCCATGCCCGCTGTAAGAAAGATCATATCGGCGCCGCGAAGGGAGTCGGCCAAGACTTCCCGGTCTTCCAGGGCGGACTGTTTTCCTATCTGCGGGTCGGCGCCGGCTCCGAGCCCCCGCGTAATCGAAGCACCGATCTGAACCCTTGTCGCGGCGAGCGATGTCTCGAGTGCCTGCATGTCAGTGTTCACGGCGACAAAATCGACTCCCTGGAGACCGGAGGCTATCATGTTATTTACGGCATTGCCCCCCGCTCCTCCCACACCCACTACCTTAATCTTCGCTGCCTGTCCTTTTACGTCGTCGATCTCAAACATACATCCCCTCCTGTCCTCTGATTTATTTATCTAAAAAAACCGTTAACCCATTTTCTCATGCGTTCAAAAACCCCGGCAGCTTCAAAATCGGCATGATCATGATAATACCGGCTGAGACCGTACCGGACTAACCCCACACCCGTTGCGTATATGGGACTGCGCACCAGGCCCCCGTCCGTCACTCCCTCGGGTATGCCGATCTTCACGGGGGTACCGAAGATCTCACCGGCAAGCTCCCCGATTCCCCTCAAGAGCGATGTGCCTCCCGTCAGCACGACTGCCGCCTTCGAAAGGGCAAAGGGGACACCTACCACCTCTTTTCTGACCAGTCCGAGGAATTCTTCGCACCGTGCCCGGATTATTTCCGAAAGGTGCCGCAGCGGTATCTTCAGGGTCTTTGCTTCGCCGCCTCCAAGATCGATGACGGCAGACAGGCTTTCATGACTATCGACCATTCCCGGTGACGCGCAACCGTATGCCTTCTTTATCTTTTCAGCCTCTCCCGCGGTCACTCCGAGACCTACGGCGATATCATTGGTAAGGTGGTCCCCGCCGATCGCGAGCACCGCCGTGTGACGCAAGACGCCATCCCTGTAAAGGGCCATGTCCGTTGTGCCGCCGCCGATATCTACGAGAACCGTCCCTTTATTCCTCTCGGTCTCCCCCAATACGGCTTCAGCAGAGGCGAGGGGTTCGAGGAGGATGTCGAGCACATCGACCCCCGCCCTCGTGCAGCACGCGATGAGATTCCTGACCGATGCGACAGAACCGGTGACGATATGGACATTAGCCTCAAGGAGTTCCCCCTGCATTCCTATCGGATCCGTAATGCCGTTCAGTCCGTCAAGCCTGAAACCTGCGGGTATTACATGGAGGATGTCCCTCTCCACAGGCACGTACACTGCACCGGCAGCGTCCATCAGCCTCTCGACGTCATCCAGCCTCACCTCTCTGTTCTTAATAGCTATGGCGCCGCTCCCGCTGAAGCCCTTGATGTGTCCTCCGGCGATTCCGACGTAGGCAGACCGTATCGGCCGGCCGGCCTTCTCCGAGGCATCCCGTATCGCCCGCTGTATCGAACTCACGGCCAGATCCGCATCGACCACGACACCCTTTCTCAGCCCCGCTGATGGGGAAACGCCTACCGCCAGGATCGTGATCTTCCCCCGCTCCTCTTTCCCGACTATGGCACATATCTTCGTCGTGCCGACATCGAGACCGACGGCGAGTTTGCTCCCCGATTTCTGCGAAGCGGTCATCTGACCACCTCGTTCACCGGCTTGACGACAACTCTGCTGGCGAATCTAAGGTCAACGTAATCAACGGTGATCGCCCGCTTCTTTATCTCATCTTCAAGGGAAAAAAACCTCTCGATCTTCTGTTCATAGTCCCCGGATCCGACCTTAATGATCACGCTGTCAATCACGACGGCCAGCTCCTCTGGCCCCTTCCCGTTTGCGAGGATCTCAACGCGGTTGCGTTCCGTGGCGATCTTCTTCTCTTTGAGAACGCCCGCGAGCCTAAGCGCCTCGACAAAGGTTTCACGCATCTTGGCAGGATCGCCGTTTATTATCGGCAGAAACGGAACACCGTCGCCCTGTATCTTCTCGAGCATCCTGCCCTTTTCGTCGATGAGAAAAGAATGACCCTTTCTATCCAGGATGGCGAAGGGCGTCGCCTCCGAAACCCTTATCAAGAGGCGTTCCGGAAGTTCCTTTCTGATACTCACGGTCCGGATCCAGGGAGACTCCAACAGCCTCTCGGAAACGCGCCGGGGAGATACCATGAGAAGATTGTCCCCTTTCTTGACCCCTGCAGCTGCTCTCAACTCCGCATCCGACATATGCCTGTTCCCTGAAAAGACTACCTCCTTCACGGCGAATATCCCCGAACTGACCCGATAGAGACCGACACCGAGCACGACGCCCGCAGAGCCGAGGAGGAAGAGAACGAGAAGCGCACGGTAATGTCTCCTGACCCAGGACCTCCGGGTTGGTGCGGTACGGCCGTTCTTCCTGTGGATGGCCTTCACCGCTTCTCTCCCCCGGCTATCGCCTCCCCCAGAATAGCCTCTATGAGCTCCGGGAAACCGAGTCCCGCACGATTTGCTATCTTCGGAAGAAGGCTCGTCTCGGTCATTCCCGGTATTGTGTTCACCTCGAGCACGTAGGGATTCCCGTCCGAATCGATGATGAGATCAACCCTGGTAGCGCCTTCACATCCCAGGGCTCGATGGGCTGCGAGGGCCGTGCCCTCCGCCTCCCCGAGAACTTCGGCATCGATCTCGGGCGGGAGTATGTAGTCTGTAAGACCGGGGGTATATTTCGCTTCATAATTATAGAAATCAAGCTTCGTCCTGATCTCCACGGCGCCGAGGACGGTGTTGTTGAGAATGCCGACCTGGACCTCTTTGCCCTCTATATATTTTTCTATGATGACTCGCCCGCCGAACTTTAGGGCATGATCGAGTGCAGGAAGAAAAGAGGCTTCCTCCCTCACGATGCTCACCCCTATGCTTGATCCCTCTGCTGCGGGCTTGAGCACCCAGGGCAGGGTAAACGGGACCGTCTCTTTTCCGAAGCCGTTCACCTCCGATCCATTCCCCTCCCGAGAGGAACCGTTCCCGACAACGACGAATGGCGGGACAGGGATCCGATGGTAAAGGAATATCTTTTTCGCGGACTCCTTATCCATGGCAAGGGCTGAGGCGAGGACCCGTGATCCCGTATAGGGAATACCCATAACCTCGAGGAGGCCTTGGATAGCCCCATTCTCGCCGTGTCCGCCGTGAAGGACGAGGATCGCTATTTCGATTCCTTCCCGCTTCAACACGTCACAGATGTCATGTCCGACGTCAATAGCTGCAACCCGATATCCCCTGCGTTCCAGGGCATTGAAGACAGCGGCACCGCTTTTGAGAGAGACCTCTCGCTCCGCCGAAGCGCCACCCATGAGAACACCTATCTTCCTATCCGTTACCATGGCACCGAATCGGGAAGACCATTCTGGAGATCCGAATGCTCACGTTCTTCCCGCAATCCTCATTTCCAGTTCGAGCTCAGTACCGAACACCCTCTTAACCCTCTCCCTTACATCTTCCATGAGCGCAAGAAAATCAGCCGCAGTTCCGTCGCCCCTGTTAATAAAGAAGTTTGCATGAAGGGCAGACACCTCTATGCCGCCTCTCTTCATTCCCTTGCACCGGGCCTCATCAATGAGCTTCCCTGCCGCGGCGCCCTCAGGGTTCCTGAATACGCAACCGGCAGACCACGCGGAGAGAGGCTGTTTTTCGCGCTTTTCTCTGAGGAAACCCTTCATCCTTTCGGCAACGGCAGAAGGGTCGTCCTTTTCTAATCTCACATTTGCACTGAGTACAATGCCGTCATCGGGGATATCGGCCGACCGGTAGCCAAACCGGAGCTCTTCCCTTTTAAGAACAACCAAGCGGCCTTCCCTGTTTATCACGGTGACCGATTCTATGACATCAGCGGCAGCGTATCCAAAGGAGCCGGCATTGCCTTTGACGGCGCCGCCGACAGAGCCCGGGATGCCGGCCAGACCTTCAATCCCCCTGCATCCCTGCTCCTTTGCAAAATGGACCAGCTTCTGAAGCGGTGATCCCGCCTGCACAAAGAGCCGTATCCCTTCGTCCTTCTCCTCGATAATCGTGATGCGATCCATCGCCCCGACGGAGAGAACGATTCCGGCAATGCCTCCATCGCGGACGAGAAGGTTGCTGCCCCCGCCCACGGGCATAATCGGGAAGCCCCTGGCAGCGGCTCCCGCAAGAAGATATTTCAGGGAGGTCGGATCATCGGGAATCGCAAAGGCGTCGGCAGGACCCCCTATTCTGAGTGTGGTCCTGTTTTTCATGGGTTCATCAAAGAGGACGTCGCCCTTGAAGTCATCTGCCTCCATAATCTCTCTTAAAATATTCTTATGCTCCGTCATAGCGGCTGAACCGGTCATCCCTCATCCTTCATCTTCTTGAGGAGTTCTTCCCCAACTCTCCAGACATCGCCGGCTCCGAGGGTGAGCAAGAAATCGTTCGGCCCGAGCATCGATACAAGGCTCTTCACGATGCGTTCCCTATCAGGCATATAGGTGACATTCCGCAGCCCCTTCTCATGCATCGCATGGAGTAACCGCTCCGAGTTCACGCCATCGAGAGGCCTTTCCCCTGCCGGATAGATATCCATGAGATAGAGGACGTCGGCATCGCCAAAGGAGGAGGCGAACTCATCGAAGAGGTCCCGCGTCCTCGTATACCGGTGCGGCTGGAAAAGCACGACCAACCTGCCCTCTCCCGGCAAGTCGCCTCGTGGCGCAGCGGTCAGTGCTTCCCTGGCAGCCCGGAGGGTCGCCTGTATTTCTGCGGGGTGGTGCCCGTAATCGTCAAATACCCTGATGCCCTTCGCCTCGCCCTTAAATTCGAACCTCCTCTGGATGCCGCTGAAACTCCTCAGTCCCTCCTTGATTTTTTCTATGTCCATTTTGAGTTCTACGCCTACCGCGATGCTTGCGAGGCTATTCAGCACATTATGGATGCCGGGAACGGGAACGAGGAAATTGCCGAGCTTCTTGCCCTTGTAATACACATCAAAGGTGATCGAGAGATACCCCTGAACGATCGAATCGGCAGAGATGTCGGCATCCCGTGAAAATCCGTACGTAATATATTTCCGGTGTATCTTCGGGAGTATCTCCCGTACGAACCGGTTTTCGATGCAGAGTATCGAGAGTCCGTAAAAAGGAACTTTATTGATGAAGGAAACGAAGGCATCCTTCAGGGAATCCATATCATTGAAGAAATCCATATGCTCCCTGTCGATGTTCGTTACGATCGCGATCGTCGGAGAGAGTTTCAGAAAAGACCCATCGCTCTCATCGGCCTCTGCGACGATGAAATCTCCCTGTCCGAGCCTCGCGTTGCTCCCCGTGGACCTCAGCTTGCCGCCTATCACGACTGTCGGATCGATGCCGCCGTGAGCGAGTATGGTCGCGAGAAGTGACGTGGTCGTCGTCTTGCCGTGTGCACCGGCAACGAGGATCCCGTATTTCAACCTTCCGAGTTCAGCGAGCATCTCGGCCCTCGGGATGACCGGTATTGACCTCTCCTTCGCTGCCATCACCTCGGGGTTCTGAGCTGAGACGGCGGAAGAGACAACGACAACATGGGCATCGTCGATGTTTTCGCGACGGTGTCCGATAGAGACCTTCATCCCGAGAACTCTGAGTCTGACGATCGTCTCGGTCTCCTTCAGATCGGAACCCGTGATCTCATATCCGAGATTATGGAGGACCTCGGCGATCCCGCTCATGCCGATTCCGCCAATGCCCACAAAGTGAATCGTCCGGTAGCGCTCAAACATGTTTCGACCCGCCTCCCGCCTCCAGCCTGCTGCCCGCAGCCCTGTACGCCGGTTGTTGTCCGACGAGGGCAGACATCTTGAGCAGGCTCAGGAGGATGTCCACGACCTTCTGCCCCGCGTCCGGCTTTCCAAGGGTCTTGCTCGACCTCTGCATCTCTGACCTCATCTCCGCGTCGCGGTAAAGATCCCGTATATTTTTTGCGAGGGTCTCGCCGTCGAGATCCTGATCAAGGATCACCCGGACGGCCCCCATCTCGGAAAGCCTCTGGGCGTTCAACTCCTGATGATGTCCTGCTGCATGCGGGTACGGTATGAGGATCGCCGGCTTTCCGACCGCTGTCAGTTCGGCAAGGGTCGTAGCGCCCGCCCTCGATATCACGAGGTCCGCCACGGCATAGGCCTCGGCCATTTGATGGACGAAGGCGGTCACGGTCCCGCTGAACCCCCATTTCCGGTACGTCTCGCGGATGACCTCGTAGTCCTTCTTCCCGGTCTGATGAAGGAATTGAACGGCGTCCTTCAGATCGGTAATGAATGTAAAGGCACCGCTAACCGCATTATTGATGGCCCTCGCACCGGAGCTTCCGCCGAAGATGAAGATCGTGAATTTCCTCTTCTCGAGGCCGAAGAGGCCGTAAGCAGCTTCCCTGTTGCCCGAAAGGATCCCCGTTCTGATGGGGTTGCCCGTTATGAAAGTCTTGCTCTTCGGGAAGAAGGAAATGCTCTCATGATAGGTTACGCAGACAGCATCGGCAATCCTCCCGAGCACCTTATTCGCAAGGCCCGGGACGGAATTCTGCTCGGTTATGAGTGTCTGCATAGACAGGAGCTTCCCGATGAGGACAGGACCGAAGGAAGCGTAGCCGCCCACCCCGATGACAGCATCAGGCCGCAATTCCCGCAGCAGGGTATAGGAGTCGTAAAGCGAGAGAACCATTCTCGCCATGCCCCTGATCTTCTTCAGGGGCGACTTCCCTACAATGCCCTCCGCCCTGAGATACTTTACCTGGTATCCGGCCTTCGGTATTATGGAGGCCTCGATGCCGTGCTCCGTCCCGATAAAGATCACTTCGGCAGACCTGTCCCTTCTCTTGATCTCTTCTGCTATGGCGATGCCGGGGAAGAGATGACCGCCCGTGCCGCCGCCTGCAATGACTACTTTCATCCGGCCACCCTCCTGGCCTGATCCGCTGACGCCACTCCTTCCGTGACGGCCCGCTTACGTCCGTAAACAGACATGAATGCCTTCTTTCTTCTGATGATTCCCTCGGTTCTGTCAACACTCTTTCTCTCCCGCTTCCCCTTCGATACATTGAGGAGGATCCCGATCGCCACAAGGTTGACGAGGAGGGCCGAACCGCCGTAACTCACGAAAGGCAGCGGGAGCCCCTTCGTCGGGGCGAGGCCGGTGGCCACGGCGAAATTTATCAGGGCCTGAAGCGCTATCATCATCGAAAGACCCGATGCGAGATAGTAGGAAAAGGGATCATCCTTCGCCCTGTTCGCGATCTGCATGCCTCGTATGAACTGGAAGAGAAAGAAGCAGACGAGGGCAGCGGCACCGATGAAGCCGAGCTCCTCTCCGACGAGGGAGAAGATGAAATCCGTATGAGACTCCGGAAGGAAGGATAGTTTCTGTTTGCTCTCTCCGAGGCCGACGCCCGAGAAGCCCCCGCTTCCGAGAGCGATGAAGGACTGTATCAACTGGAACCCTCCGCCCAGAGAGTCGTCCCATGGATTGAGAAAGGAGAGTATCCGCCTGAAGCGGTACGGTTCCATCACGAGTTTCAGGGAAACAGGGATGATCAGGAGCGCGAGGGACATCACATACTTCAGTCTCATTCCAGAGAGTACGAGGAGGATGACCGTGATGAGTCCGAGACTCATGGCGGCGCCGAAATCAGGCTGTTTCAAGAATACCACCTGAAAGACTCCCATGACGGCGATCGGGATGATGAAGGAAAGGACGCTGTCGGTCCTATATGTCGGCTGCGACATATACCGGGCGAGGAAGATGACCATCGCGAGTTTCACCAGCTCCGACGGCTGGAAGGTCGAGGGCCAGAGGCGTATCCATCTCCGTGCGCCGCCCGCGGTAATGCCTATTTTAGGGACGAAGACGAGAACGAGGAGGACCAAGGAGAAGATGAGGAGGGGCACAGCCATCTTCTTCAGGGTATCTGCGCCGATTTTCGATGAGAGGTAGAGGAAAGAAAGCCCTATGAGGATCGTAAAGAGATGACGTCTGAAATAATAGAACTGGGTTATATTCCTCCTGGCGAAGACGGGAGTCACAACGGATGTCGAGCTATAGACCATGAGCGCTCCGAACCCTACGAGCAGGAGGGTGGCGAACAAAAGCCATCTGTCATACTGTCTCTCGTTGAAAGTATTCATGACAGCCCCATAACGATCCTCTTGAATTCTTTACCCCTGTGCTCGAAATCCCTGAACATATCGAAACTCGCGCAGGCGGGAGAGAGCAGGACGATGTCTCCCCGCCGGGCGTTCTGCCTCGCAAGAAGGACCGCCTCCGTGAAGTCTCCCGCGAGGACCGTCTTCGTGAGGTCGCCGAGAGCCGTCTTCATCGTCCCTGATGCTTCACCGATGAGCACCAGGGTCTTGACCCTTTCCCTGATGAGGGATCTCAAAGGTCCGAAATCACCGGCCTTGTCCCTTCCGCCTGCTATGAGGACGATCGGCTCTCTGAACCCTTCGATCGATCTCACGACGGCACCGACATTCGTCCCCTTCGAATCATTGATATACTGAACGCCGTCAAGTTCACGGACAAACTCCATCCTGTGTTCGAGGCCCGGGAATTCCCGCAGTACTTCCACGAGGGCTCCCGGTTGGACACCTGCAAGGAGAGCCATGGCCGATGCGGCCATGGCATTCTCCAGGTTGTGAACCCCTTTTATCCTTACCTCTTCAGTCCCGATGAACTCAGCGCGTAATGCTCCCCGTTGCCCTTCGGGGAGATTACAGATGATTCTTTCCCCGTCAGAGTAGACGCCCCGGACTTCCCTCTTCCGGCTGAAGAAATAGACCTCCGGGATGTTCGGTCTCTTTCTATCCGATGTCTCACGGTAGATTCTCATCGTCTCTTCGTCATCGGCATTCAGCACAAGGAAGTCATCCCTCTCCTGGTTCAGAAAAATCCTCGCCTTCGCCTCGCCATACTCGTCCGAGGAGCGGTACCGGTCCAGATGATCAGGCGTAATATTAAGGATGGCGGCACCCTTCGGTTTAAACCGCTCAATCGATTCGAGCTGAAAACTCGATACCTCGGCAACGATAAAATCCGCCTCCAATGGTTCGTTCCGCGTGAGGCGTCCGTTGCCTCCCGCCCTCTTCACGATCTCTTCCGTCAGCGCATTTCCGATATTTCCTCCGAACACCGTATGAAAACCGGCCCTGACAAGCATCAGGTCGAGGAGGGTCGTCGTCGTTGATTTTCCATTGGTCCCCGTTATCGCGAGGAACTGCGGCACATCGCCTCCCGCCTTCGGCTGCAGACCACTGACCGCTTCGTAAGCGAGTTCGAGTTCACCGATTATCTTTATCCCCATCCCCCTCGCCTTCCTGAGAGGCTCGATCGTAAGGGGAATGCCGGGACTCACCACAACCATGTCAATACCTTTCAAACTCTCCGGGTAATCTCCGAGGGACATCTTGACAGAGGGAGAAATCCCGTCGAGAACCCCCCCCAGCTGTTCCTTTCTCTTCTTATCCGTCACCGTCACGTCGGCTCCAAGGAGCGAAAGGAGATTTGCCGCACCCGCGCCGCTCCTCCCGAGACCGACGACGAGTATCCTCTTACCCTTGAGTTCCATCGCCCCCTTCAACTGACATCGGCGTTCTTCGCGCGCGTTTGTTCTGTCGCATAATGTTTCGTCTTCGTTTTCTTCTTCCCCTTCGCCTTCTTCCCGCTCTTCTTTTCGGCCTTCTTGTATGACGCCTTTTTCGCCTGCGGGGCATCAGGATTGTAGGAAGCCCTCTCGAGAGCCGGCCGGTAGTCGGACCGAGTAAAGTAGACGGACGGCTCTTCTTGACTGTTCCGAACGGTGAAGCCCCTGGCGAGCAATGACCCGGATTCCTTCCAGAGCGTTTCCCGGGAAGGCGCGCCCATCACCGCAACAATGATCGTCTCATCGTCCTGAAGGCCGGCACAGACGAAACAGTGTTTCGCCGCCCTCGTATATCCCGTCTTGCCTCCGAGAAGAGAGTCGTCTTCCCAGAGGAGCTTATTGATGTTCTTCAGAAATATGGTCCTGCCTGCTTCGGTACTGACGCTACTCGCCTTGGTATTGATGATTTCTCTGATGAGGGGATACCGCAGAGAATTCCTCATCATCCGGGAGAGATCGTATACTGTGCTGTACTGCCCGTTCCCGGGCAGTCCCGTGGCGTTGATGAACTTGGTATCGGACATGCCGAGCGCGAGCACCTTCTGGTTCATGAGTTCGGCAAACTTCTCCTCCGTGCCTCCGGCGGCCTCGGCCAGGGCGACAGCTGCGTCGTTCGCAGACTTCAGGAGGGCCGCGTAGAGAAGGGTCCTCACCGTCACCTTCTCTCCCGCTCTGAAATGCGCCTTAACGGGAGATACATTCGCGGCTCTCTCACTGATCGTGACCACGTCATTGACATCGAGTCTGTCGAGAGCCACCATGGCGGTCATGAGTTTCGTGGTGCTCGCCGGAGGGAGCCTGAGGTTAGGGTTCTTCCCATAGAGCACCCTTCCCGTCGATGCCTCTATGACTATCGCGGCACGGGAGTGAATGTCATCGGCATGAGCCGCTGAGGCAAGCAGTAAGAAACAGACGGCAAAGCAAAGCAGGAGGATGCCTTTCCCTGCGGTTTTTTTCTCTCTGCTGCCGCCGATAGGGTACTGATCGCTGTGTTTCATGTTCACCTCACTTTCAAGGTCGTAAGACTCAAGAGCGCCAGCATGATGCCGAGTATCCAGAACCTGACGATGACCTTCGCCTCCGGCCAACCTTTCAGTTCAAAATGATGATGGATAGGCGCCATTTTGAAGACCCTCTTTCCCGTTAGCTTGAATGACGCAACCTGAAGGATTACGGAGAACGTTTCTATGACAAAGATCCCTCCGACCACCGCGAGGACGATCTCATGTTTCGTTATCACCGCCAGTGTCCCCAATGCGCCGCCGAGACCGAGGGAGCCGACATCCCCCATGAAGACGTCCGCCGGATAAGAGTTGTACCAGAGGAATCCGAGAGACGCCCCCAGGATCGCTCCGCAGAATACCGTCAGTTCTCCCGTACCGGGCAGGAAGAGGACCTGAAGATACTGTGCAAGGTTCTTATTCCCCGAGATGTACACAAGGGCGCCGTTGGCAAGGACGGCGATGCCGACGAGGCCTATCGCAAGGCCGTCGATGCCGTCGGTCAGATTCACCGCATTGGAAGAACCGATCATGACCATGACCGAAAAGGGTATGTAGAACCACCCCAGATCAAAGAGCCATCTCTTGAAAAAGGGGATGCTCAGGACATCGGTGTAGGGGTCTTTCGGGTTCATGTAGAGGAAGAGGCCTATGCATACTGCAAGGAGCAACTGAGAGCCGAACTTATGCCACGCCCGTAACCCCTTCGCGTTCCCCCTCACGACTTTGAGGTAGTCGTCAACAAGTCCTATCGCCCCGAACCCGGTGAGGGAGAGGATCATAACCCATATATAGCCGTTTTTCAGGTCGCCCCATAAGAGCACCGTAAAAACGATAGATGCTATAATAAGAACTCCTCCCATTGTCGGCGTACCAGATTTCCCTTGATGAGTCTCGGGTCCGTCGTCCCTGATCTGCTGGGTAACGCTCAGCCCCCTGAGCTTCTCTATGACGCGCGGGCCGAGGATAAAGATGAAGAGCATCGCCGTTATTATCGACACCGCTGACCTGAAGGTGATGTACCGGAAAACGTTCAGCGGAGAGAACCATTCATGGAGGCTGTAGAAGAGACTAAAGAGCATTCCCTGCCTCCTGCGCGGAAACCGGTGATCTTCCGTGATGTCCCTCGAGGACCAGTTCCATTTGCATTCCCCGGGAGCCTTTCACGAGGACGGTGTCCCCCTCCCTGCATATCTCCCTGAGGACGTCCCCGGCTCCGGAAGAGTCCGAGACAGTTATCGACTTACCACGGCCCGCGGAAAACTCTTCCGCTGCCTTTTCCATGAGCGGACCCGCGGCAATGAGGACATCCACGGGGATGCCGGCCATCCACCTCCCGAGCTTCCGGTGTGCCTCTTCGGCATAGGAACCGAGTTCGAGCATATCCCCGAGAACCGCTATCGCCCGGCTTCTCCTCAACCGCACGAGTTCCTTGACCGCCTCCTCCATAGAGAGGGGGTTTGCGTTGTATACATCACTGATTATCGTTGCTCCCATAAACTCCTTGAGCTCAAGTCTCATAGGAACACCGATGAAAGACTCTATCCCTTCCTTTATTTCCGCCGGTTTTATCCTTGTTGCGGAACAGAGCGATGCGGCAGCAAGGGCATTGTATATATTGAATTTCCCTGGCACGTTGAGCCTCACTTCCGTGAGCCGTTTCCCGTGAACAGAGAGGGTAAAGACGGAATGCCGCTCTCCGAGGACGATATCCTGCGCCGATACATCGGCCCTGCTCGCTATTCCGAACGTAACGATTGCGAGTCCGTCCCGATGCACCGACTTGTTATGGATACCCTCCATGAGGAACGCGTCATCCGCGTTCAGTGCGATCGTCTTTACCGTTTCGAGGAGTTCGAGCTTCGTGCTCCGCACCGCCTCAAGGCTTCCGAAGCCCTCAATATGCCCCAGTCCGACATTCGTTATGACGCCGAGATCAGGAACCGCAATCCCGCAGAGTTCCCGAATGTCTCCCCTCATGCTCGCTCCCATCTCGAGAACCGCAAACTCATCGTCATCCGCGATACGCACAAGGCCCAGGGGCAGCCCGATCTGATTATTGAGGTTTCCCGAAGTCTTCAGGACCCTGTGGCTCATCCCGAGTATCGAGGCGGTCAACTCTTTGGTCGTCGTCTTGCCGTTCGTACCGGTGATGCCGACGACCGTGATCGCCCTCTTCATCCTTTCATAGTGTGCAATGTCCTGAAGCGCCTTGAGCGTGTTCTTCACGAAGACCATCGTCATTCCCTTCACCGGTTCCGCCGGCGGGATGCTCACGAGAGCTCCTCCCCCTCTCCTGAGGGCATCTATGAGAAACTTATGTCCGTCGAAGTTCCTGCCCTTCAGAGGGACGAAGAGTTCGGTCTTCCCGATGGTCCTTGAATCTATCGAGATACCGGTAAAGACGGCGTCGGGATTACCATAAATGATCTTCCCCCCTGTTGCCTTAATGATATCGCTGACCGTCACTGTCCCCATACTCCTTTACAGAGAAAAAATGCTCTTGCTATTCCCTCATGTGTTGCCGACTATTTTCTGCTTCTTCCTCCTTATCGCCTCTTGCGCAACTTCCCGGTCACTGAACGGGTATCTCCTCTCTCCCACTTCCTGATAATTCTCGTGCCCCTTCCCCGCGATAATGAGGATGTCTCCGTCACCCGCCTTCTCGACCGCCAGTGCTATCGCCTCAGCCCTTTCAGGGACCACACGGTAATTGGCCTTCTCTATGCCCGATTCGATCTCTTTGATAATCCCGATGGGGTCTTCGTTTCTCGGGTTGTCCGAGGTTATGAATACATGGTCGCTGAGTCTCGTCGCTATCTCGCCCATGACCGGCCTCTTCCCCCTGTCCCGGTCCCCCCCGCAGCCGAAGACGGTGATGATACTGACATCGCCTTCCCCAGCGATGATCTCCCTGACTGCGGAGATGAGCTGTTCGAGGGCGTCCGGAGTGTGAGCATAATCGACGATGCAGAGGAAACCCTGGCCTTCATCGACCTTCTCAAGCCTTCCCTCAACAGGAGGAACGGTCCTCAGGCCCTTCCCGATAACTTCCATCGGCACACCCAAGGCCATGGCGGCTGCGGCTGCGGCGAGGATGTTGTATAGATTCGCCGAGCCGATCATCGGTGAGTCTATCCGCACACTTCCCGCCCCCCTCTGCCTCAAGAGAAAGGAGACCCCTGAGAAGGTGTACTCCACCTCTTCTGCGGTGATGTCCGCTTCCGGGATCACGCCATACGTGACCGCAGTTCTCTTTATCTCACTCAGGAGCCTTTTCCCCCACGGATCATCCAGGTTAATGACGGCGGTCCCGCTCTCGGGGAGGAGTTCGGTAAACAACCTCTTCTTCGCGTCATAATACCGCTCCATCGTCCCGTGAAAATCGAGATGATCCCTCGTGAGGTTCGTGAAGACCGCGCTCTGGAACCTCGTATAGTCGACCCTCTGCTGCGAGAGGGAATGGGAAGAGACCTCGGTTATGACGTAGGCGCATCCCGCTGAAACCATCTTCCGGAGAAGCCCCTGAAATTCGAGAGACTCCGGCGTCGTGTGGGGAGCGGCACATTCGGCCTCTTTTACGAGGTACCGTATCGTGCCGATCAGCCCCGTGGCTTTATCCCACGCCTCGAGTATCGCCTTGATGAGATAGGTCGTCGTCGTCTTTCCGTTCGTGCCGGTCACGCCGATGACCGGCACCTCCTCCGAAGGCCTCTCAAAGAAGTTGTTCGAGACGCAGGCGAGGGCCTTCCTGCTGTCGTCTACTCGGATGAAAACGGGCGAACTCCCGTTCGCTCCTTGAAAAGAGGTGGGTGCCGGAGGATCCGTCAATAGACCTGTCTTTTCATGCACTACCGCAACCGCACCTTTTGCGATCGCGTCGGAGATAAAGTTCCGGCCGTCGAAACGGTCGCCCCTGACAGCGACAAACAGGGCACCTCCTGACACCTTCCGCGAATCGTATGCAATTTCCCCTATCTCGACATCGGGAAGCCTCCCGCCGCCGGATGAAGGTGAACCGGCCGTTACCGATCCGCTTCCGGCAGCGAGCTCATAATCACAATCACAAAGAATATCGGACAGTTTCATCGCGCGACCATCAGGGTGTTTGCCCGGGTATCTTCCCTCGGGACATTGAGATAAGAGAGCGCACTCTCCGCAATCTTCTTAAAGACCGGAGCTGCGACAACACCTCCGTATATCTGCCCCTTCGGCTCGTAGATTACGATGATCATCGCCATCCGGGGATTGTCTGCGGGCACAAAGCCCACAAATGAGCTCACATACTTTTCCCGCGAATACTTCTTCGTATGAGGGTCTATGATCTGGGCAGTCCCGGTCTTCCCGGCCACATAGTTTCCCTCCACGGCGGCGCTCTTCGCGGTTCCGCCCTCCTCGGTAACGGTCTTGAGGATCTCCTTGAACGTACCCGCCGTCTGAGCGGAGATAGCCCTCTTTGCATCAGACTGAAAAGACCAGAGAGGCTTGCCTTCAGGATTCAGAATCCTCGACACCACATGGGGTCTCACGAGGAGGCCCCCATTTCCTATCGCTGCGTAGGCCCTCAGGACCTGCAGAGGGGTGACTGCCACTTCCTGTCCGATCGAGATAGAGCCGAGTGAGACACCGGACCACCGTTCCGGCGGCCGAATCCAGCCAGAGACCTCGCCCGGCAGGTCGATCCCCGTCTTTTCGCCGAAGCCGAAGGCCTTGGCGTATTGATATACCTTTTCCTTCCCGAGCCTCATGCCGATCATCACAGAGCCGACATTGGAAGACTTCTGGATCACCTCTCTGAAGGTGAGAAAACCGTGTCTGTGCGCGTCGTGTATCGTCCTCCCTCCCACTTCGACAGAGCCCCTGCTGCAGTCGAAGGGCGAATCAAGGGTTACCGCCTTTTCCTCGATGGCCGCGGTACCGACGATGATCTTGAAGGTGGAACCAGGTTCATAACAGTCGGTGATCGCCCTGTTCCTCCGTTCGAAATTCCTGCTCTCGGCAGTCTTGTTGGGATCAAAGGAAGGAAGGTTTGCGAGGGCGAGTATCTCGCCGTTGAAGGGGTCCATCATGATCGCGGTAGCGGCAACCGCATGCCACTGTTTAACCGCCGCTTCGAGTTCAGATTCAACCATGTACTGTAGACCTTCATCGATGGTAAGGACGAGATTGTTCCCCTTGGATTCCATCTCGACGCCCTGGGACAGTGTCCTTCCGCTGGCGTCCCTCGCGAAAATAATCTTCCCCCCATTCCCCCTGAGGCGGTCATTATATTTCAGTTCGACTCCTTCGATTCCCCTGTTGTCGATATCGACAAAGCCGAGGATGTGAGCCGCCAGGGCGGCCTTCGGATAGAATCTCTTGGCATCGGGCATAAAACCGATCCCCTTGATCTTCGACTCCCTCATCCTCTTCGCAACTGCGGGGTCCAGTTTCCTCTCTATCCAGACAAACCGTCCTTCGGACGAAAGCTTGCTCAATATCGCCTTCTCCGGCCTGTTCATAATCTCACAAACTTTGCGGGCGCTCGCCTCAGGGGAATCTATCTCGAAGGGGTCGCAGTAGACTGATTCGAGATCGAGGTTAACGGCCATCTCCCTCCCCCTTCTGTCGAAGACGATCCCCCGTCTGACTCTGACATCTTCCTGTTTCTCCTGCTGGAACTTCGCCTTTTCATAAAACCTTCCGTGATTCAAGAGCATGATATCTGCCAGCCTTACGATTACGATAAAAAAACAGAAACAGAGCGCCGTATTCAAAATGACAGCGCGCTTCCTCATCGGGCACCGCCGAAGCGCGAAACCCTGACTTGAAAACCGACGCCACCTTTTTCTTTACCCGGTTGCCACGACGCAAAAAACAGCGTGTTCTCCCTCAGAGCGCCCCCCCGCCTGCACTGTCAGCCTCGTATGAGCCTTTCGCATTCCCCTTCTGTGCCGTCTCGAGAGATGCCCGTATCGGCCCAGAATCTTTCACCTTCACAGCAACGACCTTTGTCCTGTTCGGAAAGACAAGACCGAGATTAAGGGCCGCTGTCTTCTCGACCTTCTGGAGGGAAAGCAGGGCAGACTTCTCCGCTATGAGCATCTTCGTTTCTCTCAGGTTCTCCAGTCTCTTTTTCTCGAGTTCGCTGATGCCGTATTCAAGGGATATGAGATTCGACCTGAGCCAGACGATGCCGAAGATTCCGCAGAGAAGAAGGGCTACACTTAACGGCGCAACGACATATGATACCATACTCCTCCGTCTCACATAAATCATACCTTCTCAGCTCCTCTCAGCTTTGCGCTCCTCGAAGACGGATTCGAGCGTATCTCGTCATACGAGGGAGTCAGGGGTTTCTTCGTCAATATCCTGATGAGCCCTTCATGCTGTGCATTGCGCATGAAATTCTTCACGGTCCTGTCCTCGAGCGAGTGGTATGCGATCGTGCAGAGTCTTCCCCCGGGGCGGAGGAGGCCGATTGCACCCGCAAGACCCTTCGCTATCTCGGCGATCTCGTCGTTCACCGCGATCCGCAGCGCCTGGAATGTCTTCGTCGCGGGGTGATGCTTCCCACGCCTCCTGATGACAGTGCTCACGATACCAGCAAGTTCGACGCAGGTGGTAATACTTTGTTTTACGCGTAACGCCACGAGCGTTTTTGCGATCTTTCTCGCAAACCGCTCCTCACCATACTCTTCCAGGATTCTTTCGAGTTCTCTCTCGGAATAGGTATTCACGATGTCCCCGGCCGTCAGATTCTGTCTGCGATCCATCCTCATATCGAGCGGCTCATCCGAGGAAAAACTGAATCCCCTGCCGGGAGACTTGAACTGCATCATCGAGACACCGAAGTCGAAGAGTACTCCATCCACGGCGTGAACGCCCAATCCCGAAAGGAGATCTTCGAGATCCGAAAATTTCCCCTGCCTCAGGATGACCTGACCGTCCTTCAGTCTCTCGCGCGCCGCATTCAGAGCCGCTTCGTCCCTGTCGATACCGATGAGTCTTCCCCCCTTCATCTTCGCGAGCATCCTCTCTGCATGACCGCCGAGACCGACTGTAGCATCAATATATGTTCCCCCCGGACTTATATCGAGCATCTCCACAACCTCCCTTGCCATTACGGGAAGGTGCACGGTCATCTAAAGACCGTAGGCAGCTAAACGCTCTTCAACCGTCTTCCTGTCGATGTTGCTGAGATCAATGACGCTTTCCCATTCCTTCCTGTCCCACAACTCTATCTTCTCGATCTGTCCGACAATCACGACGTCGCCCTTAATCCCCGCGTCTTCCCTGTGCGCCGCAGGGATCAGGAGCCTTCCCTGTTTATCCAGGGAACATTCCTGAGCCGAGGCAACAACGCGGCGCATAAATATCCGCACATCTTCGAGCATCTTCGGGAGCGCCCTGACTTTCTCTTCGAGCCTGCTCCATTCTTCGTAGGGGTAGATATGAAGACAGCGGTCAAAGGCCGCATTGGTGATGTATAATCTTGAGCTATAATGTGTGGAGAATATCTCTCTGAAAGGAGCGGGAATGATCAGTCTTCCCTTTTCATCAACGGTGTAATAATGTTTACCAGAAAAAGCTGGCATCTCCCCCCACTTTTTACCACTATTTACCACCAACTATATAAGAAAGGAAATACGTTGTCAAGAAAAAAATATGAAAAAAATTTTATTTTTTAAAATTACTAAATATAGTGGTTTTGTCTCTTGCGTGACACAAGATGTGAGATATATTTCATCCACAAATCCGGATAAGTCATTTCGAGCCGAAAAGAAAATCGCCTCCGAAATGCGGGACACTCATTTCGACACCTCAGCACGCGTCACGCGAATTATAGAAAGATTTGAAAAGAAAGCTATACAAGACAGCTTTCGTCTCGATCCAATCAAGTTTGAGAGGTTGACGCGTGACACCCTAGTGAACCGTAGGGGTCTTCCATGAGAACGCTTGTCCTGTAACCAGACAATATAGTAAACTTAGAATGATTTCTTGCTGGCAGGATATCCTCAGTCAATTTATTTCCTGCCATCCCTGAAGAGAACGATCGCATTTTACGGAGATAAAGGAGGCAAGAAAAACCATGGCTAAGGCATCAAGGAAAACGACCCCGAAGAAATCAAGGGCGGCTACGAAGAAGCCGGCAACGAAGGTCGTGCCGGCAGCAAAAAAAACCGCAACACGTTCCTTTACCGCTAAGACGGCGAAAGAGATCACCGCTACCTTCGTCGACAGCGTGGGACTGACCGCGAAGGTGGCGGCGGCTGTCGCTGCCGAATGTGTGAACATCCTTGCCGGAACGGGTTACTCGGCGAGCGGGATGCGCCGTAAGGCAACGTTCACGCTCATCGTCGACGATCTCATCAAAGCCGAGAAGGCCCTCGAAAAGATCGGCGCCGATGAGATACAGGATTCGTCGGTGATCATGGTCGAGACGGCAAACAAGGTCGGGGCGCTCGAGAAGATATCGAGGATCATCGCGAATGCCGGCATCATGATCTACTATTTCTATTCCACCACGAGTTCCGGAAAGACAGCGACCTGCGTATTCAAGACTGCAGACGACAAGAAGGCGATTAAGGTTCTCCAGGAAGCATAACGAAATTGCCGATCAGGTCCGACCCGCATCAGGGCGGTCTTTGAGTAACAGTTTGCGAGGCGAGTGCAATCCGCTCTTCTTCGTCTCATGCGGGTTGCATTAAGCCATGTAAAAGAGACAGCCGGTTAACGCCTCCAGCCGCCTCCAGGAGAACCGCCGGAGAGGCTTCCGAAGGACCCCCTGCCACCTCCGCCGGAAAGACCCCTGCCAGAAAAACCGGATGACCTGCCGCCGGCAGAAGGCACGCTATAGTGACATGAACTGCATGACCTCCCGCTGTTGGCCGTTGCGGACGGGACGCCTGATTGAGCTCCTCCCGCCGTCGACGACGAAAACGTCCTGCCTTGAGCTCTGCTCGCAGCATCAATACGTATCACCCTCCCTGTTCTGAAATCGTGGAAATGGTTAGTGATAAATTCATCATGCCCGTGC
Source organism: Thermodesulfovibrionales bacterium (assembly GCA_035622735.1). Classification (NCBI taxonomy): domain Bacteria; kingdom Pseudomonadati; phylum Nitrospirota; class Thermodesulfovibrionia; order Thermodesulfovibrionales; species Thermodesulfovibrionales bacterium. Next base: position 81,857 of record DASPUT010000077.1, read on the forward strand.
CTGTGCCGTCTCACATGAAAATCGGACAGGACGAAGAACCCTGTGAACGAGAACCCCAAACACCAGAATGGATACGGAACCCAGCTGTACAGGTATGCATAGTCAGGCGGCGGGGAATAATACGTCACGACCGGAGGACCCTCCTCGTAATAGTAGTCGTTGACCGACTCGGAATCAGGATAATTCGGGGCTGATGTCTCGCCCCCACCCGCACCTGATACGTCCGCAGCTACGGATAGATTGTACCCGAACATGATATCCTGAAACGCTTTCAGTGCCGCATTGTTATCCATCGATATCCTCCCGCCTGACGCGGCTTCATTAATGGAAGTCTGCAGCTCTCCGACAATATCCGGCGTTACCGGATAATCCGCAATCCAGCCGTTTCTTGGAGCTATTCCGACGTCGCTCAGAGCACTTTCAGCCTCGGCCTCGCTCGCCGGAGTTCCGATATTCAATGCGGCGACAAGGTCGCTCGCCAACGTGCCTTCCCTCACGAGAGGCTGAGAAAGTGGCGGGACCCCTGAGGTCTGAGCATGCGCCATGACCGGTAGAACGATGAAAACCATTATGATTACTGATAGATTCCATAGGGCCTTCATCTCTTTTTACCTCTCTTACTTATCATGAAACAATGATGCGATTTTTCGCAAAACCGATATCTGCGACATTTCCGAGCCACTTCCCGGGATATTCCGGCCCGGTCATCCCCCATCGCTTCACGTCCCTTTTCTCTTTTTTCTCTGGTAAAATCTCATTTTTTCTCTGGAAATAATCGTTTGGAATCGGGTAAAATAGCCACAAAAGAATCGTGAGCTCTGGAAAGAATGACGAAGAGCTTATGCTGAGAGGCATCTCGAGCGAAGTCGATTCTTGAGACCCTGAATTGTTGATAGGAGTCAGGAGAAAATACCGGTCACGCAGGAAAGCCGGGATTTCTCTTTCTCCTCCGGGACGGAACCGATGAAAAGGACATTGCACATCCATCGACGCGAGTTGTTTGCATATTGCGCTTTTCCTCTTCTCTCTCTCGCCTTTTTCGCGTCGCCCCTCCATGCGGCAAGAAAGCCGCTTGTCAGAATCATTGTGGTGAGCGAGCGGGCAGATGCGGAAAAGCTTCTTTCCGAAATACATGGGGGCAAATCATTCGCTTCTCTGGCAAAGGAATCGTCTCTTGATAAAGGAAGCAGGGAGAGATACGGGGAGATCGAAGAGACCGCGTTTGAGAGTCTCGATAAACCTTTGAAGGAAGCTGCCTTCAGGATGGGAGAGGGTGAGGTCAGCGAAGTCATTCCCCTTGGAGACAATAGACACGCGCTCCTCCTTGTGGTGGATCTTGCATATTATAGAAAAGGGGCCAAGGCATTCAGATCGGGAGACGTTAAGACAGCGGAGATGAATCTTCTAAAACATGTCGAACTCAATCCTGACGCGGTAAAGGCGCGTGTCATTCTCGGACAGATCTATGAGGCCGGAAATGAGGCGAAGAGGGCTGAGGAGTATTACAAAGACGCCCTGCGCTTCGATCCCGTATCTGAAGAGGCCTATGAGCGGTTGGCCGCATTGTACCTTCGCACCGGGCAATTAGAGCAGGCGAGAGACCTTTACGATGAAGGCCTCCGCCACGTGCCGGACTCGAAAACACTGAAGAGGGGCATGGAGAAGACAAAGACTCGGCTTTCACCTGTGGCAAGCGTTCCCTCCACGAAGGAAACCATCAAGAGTCGACCGAGCGAAAATACGGGTCTGGAGAGCGGTGTGATAAAGAGTGAACCTCTGAAGGCGGAAGTGCCGAAGGAAGAGACGCGGAAAGGCGAAGTACCGATAAGCGTGAAGTCAAAGACTGAGACCGCAAAGAGTACAGAGGATAAGAGAATGCACCTGAGGATCATCCTCACCGGCAGGGAATCGGATGCTCAGGACATCCTGTCGCAGATAAGGAACGGTGCGTCTTTCGCCCTGCTCGCGAAGGAGCGGTCTGTGGACGACACGACGAGGGCGACGTACGGCTACCTCGGGGAAGTCGCCCTGAACTCCGTTCACGCATCCATACAGGAAGCCCTGTCAAATCTCCGGGAGGGAGAGACAAGCGGCGTCATCACGATGGAACCGAACCGGTATGCCATTGTTCAGGTCATACCGATGAGCCTCTACACGGAGGGAGAAAAGGCCTTCATAGCAGGAGACTTTGCGACGGCTGAGGAGCGACTGCTCAAGTACGTTGAGATGAACCCGGACGCGGTAAAGGCCTCTACCATGCTCGGGAAGATATACGAAGACAAGAAAGAACTCTCAAAAGCGATCGAACTGTACGAGAAGGCCATTCTATTTGGGCCCCAGACGGTCCTCGCGTACGAGAGGCTCGCGAGAGTCTATCTTTTTCTCGGCATGTTCCAGAAGGCAAGGGAAGTCTACGTAGAAGGGTTGAAGAAGACACCTTCGTCTGTCGCCCTCCAAGAGGGGGTCGAGATGGCTGACCTGCTTCTCATAGGCCGAGGCGAAAGGATGCCATGATCGGAAAGATTGCCGGAAAGACGACTCTCATTGTTCTCTGCCTGGGAGTATTTCTTTTCTGTTCCTCCTCTGCATACGCGGGTGCGCCGTCTCGCACCGCGAAACAGGCGAAGAAGAAAGTCGAGAAGAGCGTCAGCTCCAGCAAGACAGTCATCGATAGAGAAAGATTGGCAATTGTAAATGTGCCGAGTTCGGAAGTCTTCTCCACAAATTCACAGGAATCTGAACGCGTAACTGAAGTACTCCTCGGCGATGAGTTCAAGGTGATCAGGGAGGATAAGGACTGGGCCTATGGCTACATCCCATCCCAGAAAGACTACCGTGGATGGATCAGGAAGGCGAATATCTCGTCACCGCCTGACACTTCTCTCTTTAAAGGCAAGAGCATCGTTCAGGTGAGGAACGCAATGACACGAATCACCTTCAGGGATGGCTCGTATATAAATGTTTACGCTGGCACAAGGCTTCCCCTCCTCACCAGGGACAACAGGCGATATGAAGTGGTCGCCCTCCCGGATGGTACCACGGGATACCTTCCTATCGAAGCGGCGTGGGTAGAAAGTGAGGGCCTCGCGAAAGAGGTTACGGCCAAAGACATATTGCAGGCTTCGAAGTTTTATGGTTCCGGTTACAAATGGGGAGGGATCACGAAGGGCGGCATGGATTGTTCTGGATTTGTCTATACCGCGTTTCGGTTGAACGGCATTTATCTGAAGAGGGATTCCTATCTGCAGGCGGAAGAAGGCCTCGATGTGCTGCCTGAAGAGCTTCAGGCCGGAGATCTGGTCTTCTTCAAGTCCGGAAAGGCGAACAGGATAGACCATGTCGGCATCTACGCCGGTGACGGAAACTTCATCCATTCCAGTAGGGGGAAGAAAGGCGTCGCGGTGAGCAGTCTTTCCGACGAGCCCTTCAGAAATAATTTTGTCGGAGCGAAGAGAGTTCTTACCCCTCGCAACGATGCCGGTCAGGCGAGAGAAGATAAAGAGCAGACTCCAAAGCGACAGAATAAGAACGAGACATAGCTTCACTATCGCTGCCGGTTAGGCCGGAGTTCGTGGTCTTCACGTCCTTCGAAATTCAAAATGGAAAAGAGAAAATGAGTCAGGAGGAGAAATTTTTGGCCCAAGGCCATCTAAAGATAGGACGGATTCCCTACGCAAATCTCTTTCCGATCTTTTACGCGCTTGAGAAGATTTCGGGACCCCGGGGTTATGAGTTCACCGATGGTGTCCCGTCCGTTGTCAACAGACTCCTAAGAGAAGGTGGGATCGATGTCAGCCCGTCATCTTCGATCGAATACCTGAGGCACGGAGATGCCTACACCTTTTTGGAGGGTCATTCCATAAGCTCCTTCGGGCCGGTCGGGAGCATTCTCTTCTTCAGCCGAAAACCGATCGAGAAGCTTGACGGTTCCACGGTTCTCGCCTCATCCCAGTCGGAGACTTCCGTTGCGCTCCTCCATGTCATCCTCAGGAAATTCTACGGATGCGCCTGCCCCCTGAAACTCACGAGTGAACCCCTCCCCCAGGGTCTGGAATCATACCCGGCGTACCTCCTCATCGGAGACGACGCATTGCGGGAAGCGAATCGGTGGCCTGGGCTCCACATCTATGACCTCGGAGAGATCTGGTATCGCAACACCGGGCTCCCCGCCGTCTTTGCACTATGGATTGCGCGAAAAGACTCCATGACCGAAACCTCACGCCTTGAACGGTTCAGGGAAGACCTCGACGCAGCGAAAGTCAGGGCATTCAAGGATCTGAAAACGATAGCGTCAGAATCTCCGCTTCTCGGCATCCTCTCCGAAGAGGGACTCGTCTCCTATTGGGAGAGGATATCCTATGACCTCGATGCCGAGCACAAGAGAGGTCTAGACCTCTTCAGAAGGTATGCCGAGGAACTTAGACTCCTTTGATGTTCCCTCGCCCCACTTCCGTCCTTCGGGATTGAAGAAACTGTTCGAATGAAATAAAAAGGCAGGATGTAACAGCACTGCCTCTCTCCTCTGATGTGCGCCGTCCAATTAGAGGTGCCTCTCTATCGACCCCTTCTTTTCGAGGAGTTCGTATTCGTACTTCTGCGGCTTCCTCCCGAAGCAGATGCCGAGACTCTCGAAGAGGGCTATCTCCCT
>DASPUT010000078.1 GCA_035622735.1 Thermodesulfovibrionales bacterium
GGGGAGATACGATTTTCTTCTGCAGACGTTCCTCAAGGAAGTTCCGGAGGACCTCCTCGTCTCGATGAGGGGCCATGCGGATCTGTCGGGGGACAAGAATCACTTTTCGGCCGGCGCTGTCGTCAATCAGTTGAACGTGACGCTTTTCGGCTACAGCTTTTCGAGCGATTCCGAGATACGGCTCGAGGTGAAGGACAAGAAGGTGATCTTCCCCGGCATGAATCTGCGGGGCGGCACCACCGCCTTCAAGGTGCGGGGCAGCATCGAGGCGAACAAGGGGTACGATCTCGTCATGGAAGGCAGTTCGGACCTTGCGCCGTTGAAGGGCTTTTCGAAGAAGATCGAGACGATTAAGGGAGATGTTGCTTTTGATCTTTCCGTCAGGGGGGCATGGGATAATCCGAGGGTGAACGGAACCGTGACAGTTTCGGACGGTCTCATCGGCATACGAGGGATGCCCTACCAGGTCAGTTCCATTAACTGCTCTCTCACGATGAGTGAAGACAGGGTTGTCATAGAGAAGTTTTCGGGAAGGGCAGGCGGCGGTGATATCAGTCTATCGGGTATCGCCTACATCCAGGCCTTGAAAATAAAGAGATTCTATATTGATTCGGTGCTGAGCAACGTCAGGCTCGATATCTCAAAGGATTTTCCGGCGAATTTCAGCGGGACCCTTCTCTATAGGGGGACCGTGGATTCGCAGTCGCTGAGCGGGGATATCAAAGTCAATCACGCCCTTTACAGGGAGCGAGTGGACTGGCAAAGCTGGCTGCTCAAGGCCAAAGCGAAAGAAAGACCGAGGGGCGAGATCGGAGCTTTTGAAAAGACGAGTCTCAACATAAGGATACAGAGTACCGACAATGTCGTGCTCGACAACAATATCGCGAGGGCAACCCTGAGTCTCGACCTGCTCCTGAGAGGGAACATCGCACAACCGGTCATCTTCGGGCGCGTCGAGATGCTGACCGGCACCGTTTACTTCAGGAACAACGAGTTCAAGATACTCAGCGCGAGAGCCGATTTCTCCGACCCGAAGAGGATCAATCCTGTGATGAATATCGTGGCAGAGACATCTATACAGGGGTATACGATACGGTTGAACCTCGAGGGTCAGTTCGACCACTTTGACCTCTCGTTGACTTCAAATCCGTCTCTCGAGGAGACCGAGATCCTCAGCCTCCTCACCGTAGGCACCCTCCAGAAGGAATCGAAGGGCATTCAGGGCGGCATCGGAGTGAGTGCGGCGACGACATTTCTCTCCGGGCAGTTCCAGGACGTCGCTCAGGAAAGGATACGGAGCATCACGGGAATCGACAGGGTCAACGTGGAGCAATATACCTCCCAGATAACGGGAAAGACCGAGCCGAGGGTGACGGCCACCAAGAGGCTCGGGGACAGGGTATCGGTGGCCTATTCTACAGCGCTCGGTTCGGCATCGTCGTATATCATCAAGGTGGAATACGACGTAACCAATAATGTCTCTCTCATCGGCCTCAGGGATGAAGCGGGCGGTCTCGGAGGGGGCATTAAATTCCGGTTCGGCTTTAAATGAGAGGACCGGGTCGGAAGATGGAAAAGGTCTGTTCTTTTGCGTTCGCCGTTCTCGGTCTTCTGATCCTTGCCCGTGCTTGGTGCGAGGCATCCCCGGCTGAGGGCACCGCGGCAGAGGTTCCGATAAAGACGATAACCGTCGAAGGTCTTTCTTCTGTCAGCAAGGCGGAGTTCCTTGACCTGCTCGGTTTCAAGGTGGGGAAGCCCCTCGATCGGCGCGAAGTCAGGATAGGAATCAAGCGTGCCTTCCTGAAAGGCATCTTCGAGGACATCGAGGTACACGCAGATGAGAGGGGGGCGGATGTGACTGTCGTCGTCAAGGAACGGTATCACATCGGGAAAATTCGCATCAGGGGAAATGACTCTCTTTCAAAGCGCACGATACTGCGCGCCTTCTTGCTGAAAGAAGGGGAAATCATGAGGACGGACCTCCTCAGTGAAGCGACGAAGCGGCTGGAGGATGACCTTTCCGTAATGGGATTTCCGAACGCCGTGGTATCCGTTGAAGTCTCACCGACTGTAAAGCCCTATACGTCGGACCTGACTGTCACGGTAAAGGAGGGAGAACCCGTTCGCATTGAGGGCATTGCTTTCCGGGGCGTCTCTGAAGAAGAGGCGAGGGGGATAATGCGAATACGGGAAGGCGATATCTATGACCGGCAAGCCATCGGGAAGGAGATAGAACGCGTCAGGGAACATTTCAAGAAGCTCGGGTACCTGAACCCCCTTGTCACGTATACGTTCCGCGACGGCATCCTCGAGGTCGACATCAGGAAGGGGAAGAAGCTCTCTCTCCATTTTGAAGGCAACAGTCTCTTCAGTTCGAAGAAGCTTTTGAAGGAGATGCCGTTCTCCGAGGCGGGAGAGGTGCGGGATGACTACATTGATGAGGCGGACAGAAAGATCATATCCCTCTACCACGACAAGGGATATCCCTTTGCTCAAGTGGCACCCGTCGTATCCGAGTCGGTCGAGAAGGGTGAGGACATCGTCGATCTCCGGTTCTTTATCTTTGAAGGAGAACGGGTGAAGGTCGGCACTCTCAGCTTTTCCGGCATGACCCTCCCTGAGGAAAACGTCAAGGACGTCCTTCCCCTAAAAGAGGGCGATCCCTATAATCCCGACCTCTTGTCTTCCGACATGGATGTGATTCGGGAATTCTATATCGCCTTGGGATATCGTGAGGTTGAGCTGGAAGGTCCGGAGGTGACGATAGAGGACGGCAGGGCAAAGATCTTCATAAAGGTAAAAGAAGGTCCAAAGACCGTAATTGAGAGGATCGAGATAACCGGGTCGGCATCGGTTCCCATAGAGGAGATACGCAAGGTGATCGGATTGAAAGAAGGGTCTCCCTATAATGAGGTGGATATCGCGGATTCCCGGCTGCGGATCATGGATATCTACCGTGAGAAGGGATTTCTTAGTGTCGAGGCGGATGCCAAGGTGGAGTTCGCCGGGGAAGGCGCGCTGATCACCTTCGGGATACGGGAGGGGGAAAGAACGTTTTTTGGCAAGACGATCATAATCGGCAACACGCAGACGAAAAGAGAGGTGATCGAGCGCGAACTGATTCATAGGGAAGCGACGCCCTTCAATTACAGCCTGCTCGCAAAGGAGCGCCAGAAGCTTTATAAGCTCGGTCTCTTTACCGATGTTCGCGTCGAGGGCCTTGACCCGTATGACCATGAGAGCGACGTCCGCATCGACGTGGCTGAAGGCGATGCGGGAACGGTCGATGTCTCTTTCGGCTACGACAGCTATTATAAATTCACAGGGCTCCTGAATGTCGGTTACAGAAACCTCTTCGGCATGAACCGGCAGATCTCGCTCAAGGTAGGCTATAGTTCGCTCGAAAAGCTCGCTTCTCTCGACTACCTGGACCCTTGGTTCCTGGACAGGCACCTTCAGTTCAAGGGGACGCTGTTCTATGTCAATAAGGAAAACAAGAATATCGATACCAAGGTGATCATGTACCGGTATAGAAAGACCGGAGTTGCCATAGGAATCGAAAAGCCTTACACGAGTGCCGTCAAGGGTGAGCTCTACTATGAATATGCCCTCTGGGATACCTTTGACGTTCAGCCCGGCATGATACTCACCCCTCAGGATGTGGGCAGGCTCAATGTCGGCAGCCTGCGTCCGGGAGTCACCTACGATACGAGGGACAACCCTTTTGATCCGAGGAATGGTATCCTTGCAGGAGCGTCCGTGAAACTTGCATCTCAGGCGCTCCTTTCCCAGACGAACTTTGCGAAGGCGGTCTTCAACGGCAGCCTCTACCATGAACTCGCGAAGCCTCTTGTCCTCGCCCTCGCCTTCAGGTTCGGCGTCGCACAGGCCTGGGGGGCTTCCACGCCGATTCTTCCCCTGGAAGAAAGGTTCTTCCTCGGGGGCAGGGATACGGTGAGGGGCTACGCTCAGGACACCGTCGGACCCCTCGGTATTAATGTTGCTCCCACAGGGGGCAATGCCTTCATCGAGACGAACGTTGAGCTCAGAACCTTTCTCTGGAAAGGTCTCGGTATCGTCACGTTTATCGACAGCGGTAACGTCTGGCAGAAGGCGAGCGAGATAGATTGGTCCATCAGGCATACCATCGGAGCGGGACTGCGGTACAATACCCCTATAGGACCGCTTCGACTCGATTACGGGTATAAACTCAAGGCAGTGCCCGGCCTGAGCAGAAGCGAGATATTCTTCAGCATAGGTCAGGCATTTTGAGGGTGTCATATGAATGAAGCTGAGGGAATAACAATGCCGAAGGCTTTTTGCATGATCGGAGTCATCGTCCTCGCGCTCTCTGCTTTTCCGAGCAGCGGGGAACTCATTGACCGGGTCGTCGGCTCTGTCGATGACAGGGCAATTACCCTGAGCGAACTGGACGAAACCTATGAAAAGACGAAAGAGGTGCAGCCGGACATCTCCCGCAGCGAGGTGCTGACGACTATGATCAACCGGTTGCTGATCCTGAACGACGCGAAGAGGTTGAAAATGGAGGCGGCAACGGATGATGAACTCATCAATCAATACATAGAGCTCAAGGTGAAGGCGCTCATAAGGATTAAGGAGGAAGAGATACGAGACTTTTATGACAAGAACACCGAGGAGTTTAAGGGGGCCCCTTATGATTCGGTGCGAGACAAGATCGAGGAAATACTGACCGAGAAGGAGACGAATGCCCGCCTGAAAAAGCAGATAGCCGAGCTGCGGTCGAAGGCGTACGTGCAGATTTTAGAGTAGATTGCGGAGGGTCTGCTTTTCTCTCTTCCCGTGATGTTCTCGTTGACGATGAAATCTGTCCGTTGACCGGTATCAGGACAGGCCCGGTTCAAGGATCCGCGGAAAGCGGAACGCAACGGAGTACGTCGAATTATCGATAAGAAAAACATGCTTTTCCCGAGAGGGGCGCAGTTTCTCAGCAAGAATGGCTAATTCACTCTATTTGCTTTTCATGACAGAGAGAGAAAAAATATTACTAGAAGAGGCAAAAGCAGACATCTCCGTTATCGATTAGGATGCGGAAGCTCTGCTGGCAGGGGTGCCGCAAAAGAAAGCAGCCATAAGCGGCACTATGAGACCCTGAAAAAAAGAAAGGAGAACGCAATATGAGAAAGATACATCTGATCATCTTCCTATTGGTCCTTGGTCTTGCAACTGCAGGCATCGCAGCAGAAAAGAGTTTCAAGGCGATGCTTTCAGGGAGCGAAGTCGTCCCCGCCGTTGAAACAATGGCAAAGGGTGAAGCGACTTTTACTCTCAGCAAGGACGGCAACGAACTGAGTTATAAAGTGACTGTTTCCGATATCGAGAATGTCACCGCTGCCCATATCCACATGGGGAAAGCAGGGAAGAGCGGTCCGCCCCTGGCACTGATCGATGTCAAGGGCAAAAAGGCGGGTAAATTCAGCGGCACCCTCGCCGAAGGTAAGATTACCGCAAAGGAGCTTATGGGCTCACTCATGGGGAAATCCGTAAAGGATCTCGTCAAGGAGATGGAGGCGGGAAATACCTACCTCAATGTTCATACGGAGAAGTATCCTGACGGAGAGTTGAGAGGACAGATCAAGTAAACCTCTTTGCGGGTCATCGAAGGCCGAAAGCGCCGTCACGAGTTGTTGATCGTATCGATGAGGGCTTTCAGCCTCCCGAAGTCTCTGCGGTCGAAGTCCATGACGAGCCTCGGCAGAGCGGATATCTCGGGCTCGTCGGCTTCGGCGGGCAGGGGGCCTGAGAGGAACATCTCGCCTTGCGGCGAGAGGATGTCCGAGAAACTTTCTTTGAGCCTCTCGACGAAGACGGGATCAGGCGAAGAGGTGAGTCGTAACACGAGCCGCCCCTCGACGTATCTCAGGCTGTGATAACGGCGGTAGAAACGGTTTATCCTCTCGATTACATCGTCAACCGAATCGACGCATTCGAAAAGGGAAAAATCAGAATCTTGAATGTAGCCCTGTCTGAGAAGCTGTTCCTGAAAAAAATGAATGCATTCGGACCAATAGCTGCCGCCAGGAGCATCAACAAGGAGAAGCGGCAACGGGTCGCGCTTTCCCGTCTGAACGAGCGTAAGGGTTTCCATAGCCTCATCAAGGGTGCCGAACCCCCCGGGGAAGAGAACGATCGCATGGGCCTCTTTGAGAAAGGCCACCTTGCGGTTGAAGAAATACTTGTATACGATGAGACGGGGATTTCGCTCGAGTACCGGATTCGGTCTCTGCTCGAAGGGGAGACGGATGTTTACTCCGAAGGAATGGGCCGGCCCGGCGCCCTCGTTAATCGCCTGCATAATGCCGGGACCTCCGCCGGTAATCACCATATGTCCTTCCTCGGCGATTTTTCTGCCGAGGAGGCGCGCCATCCGATAAGCAGGCTCATCCGGCCCTGTTCTGGCAGAACCGAAGACGGTAATTTTTCGCACGTTCCTGTAGGGGCCGAAGATCTTGGCGGTGAAGCGCATCTCCTTCAATGTTGAGTTCATGAGCTTGAGATCCGCCTTATTTTCTTCCTCCTGACCCGCCTTGAGTGCGGCGACAATCATCTCACGGACGATTTCAGGCGAATGTATACCACCCACCAATTCGATGAGGTGATCGATCTCTCTGTCTGCAGGACCGTTGGTTCTCGTGAAACTGAGTTTCATAGGGCCGTTACCTGTTTGCCGTTGTCATCATGAACGTTAAGGAGCAGCCGGAGTGTTGTCACGAGTTCGGAAGGCTGAGGATAACCGCAGATTCGTCGCACTCGGGGAATTTCGGACACCGCAGACACTCCCCCCAGATCTTCTGGGGCAGCTTTGCCTTGTCAATATCCTTGAAACCTAATTTCTTGAAAAAATCCGGATGATAGGTGAGCGCAAAGATACTCCGAATGCCGAGTTTCCCGGCCTCTTTCACGCAGGTCTTTACGAGCCGTCCGCCGATACCGGAGCTCTGGGCATCCTGCCTCACCGCAAGGGACCTGACTTCGGCGAGGTCCTCCCAGAGGATGTGCAGGGCGCAAACGCCCTTTATCTCGCCCCCGTCTTCGCAGACCGAAATATCCCGTATGTTCTCATAGAGGTCATTGAGGGCGCGGGGTATCATCCGGCCCCTCTTGGCGAATTCGTTGATGAGCCGGTGTACGGGTTTTATATCGTCAATTCTTGCTTTTCGTATCAGCAATGTATTCTATTCCTTTCCTTATGGCCTCCTTGTTTCCGGGGAGGGTCTTCTTTCTTTTCAGCGGCGTCAGGGCCTCCAGCGCTTTTATGGCAGACTCTTCACTGAGCAGTCCTGTTGCAGAGAGCAGGGCACCGAGCATCACCATGTTCGCAGACTTCAGCCCTGAGTTCCGAGATGCCGAGGCGATTTCGGTGGCGGGGACTCCGATGGAACTGATGTCAGGCCTGAGTTCAGGCGACTTGATGAGGGAGGATTCGAATATGAGGATGCCCTTGGGCCTGATGAGCGGCTGGAATCTCTTCAGCGACGCTTCATTCATGGCTATCAGGATGTCGGGGTTTCTCACAATGGGGGAACCGATCATCTCATCGGAGATGATCGCCGTGCAATTAGCCGTCCCACCGCGCATTTCCGCGCCGTAAGACGGGAAACAAGTCACTTCCTTGCCGCCGATCATCCCCCCATACGTGATGAGCCGTCCGAGAAAAAGGATACCCTGACCTCCGAACCCGGCAACAATAATTTTTACTTCACCCATCTGAGGCTTGTCGGTCCTTCAGTATGCCGAGTTTGAATATGGGCATGAGGCTGGAACGAATCCAGTTCACCGAGTCTTCCGGCAACATTCCCCAGTCTGTCGGACAGGGCGAGAGGATCTCCACGAGGCTGAACCCCTTCCCCTCTATCTGGTTTCTGAATGCCCTGTCGATAAGGGACCTTGTTATGAGGAGGTTTTTCGGTGAATCTACGGATGTCCGTGCGATGAATGAGGCGCCTTCTATCGTCGCGAGCATCTCCGCGACACGGAGCGGGTAGCCTGCGTGGGCGGCTTCCCTCCCGGACGGCGTCGTGGTTGTCTTCTGGCCGAGGAGGGTTGTCGGGGCCATCTGCCCCCCCGTCATCCCGTACGTGGCGTTGTTGACAAAGAAGATCGATATGTTTTCCCCGCGAGCAGCGGCGTGAATTACCTCAGCCGTTCCGATGGCGGCGAGATCGCCGTCTCCCTGGTAAGAGAAGATGATCCGGTCAGGCAATACCCGCTTCATCGCGGTAGCTGCCGCAGGGGGTCTGCCGTGAGCAACTTCGAGCATATCGAAATTAAAGTAATCGTAAGCGAAGACAGCGCAGCCAACCGGCGCTATCCCGATTACCCGCTCCCGCAGATCCAGTCTGTCTATCGACTCGGCGATAAGCCGGTGGATGAGACTGTGTCCGCAGCCGGGGCAGTACCTGAAGGGAGTATCTTTCAGGCTCTTCGGTCTCTCAAAGACCTTTTTCATCGTCAATCTCCTTCAATAGGCCTTCGAGCAACCCGGAGTCGCTTGCGGTGATCTCGGTGAAACCGAAATTTTCCATAACTCTCATTGTAAGCAGAACGCCCGGGATAATCAAGTCAGCGCGACCTGCTTCGAGACCGGCAATATCCTGTCGTTCCTTGAGGGTAAGAACGATGAGCCGATCTCTTATCCGATATAACCGTGAACGGGTAAGACGGCGCATATGCACGGCCTCATGATCGTACTTTTTCAGGCCGAGGTCTATCGATGCGAGTGTCGTGATCGTGCCTCCTGTTCCGACGAGTCTCTCGAACTGACGAGTCCCTGTCGGGATATCCCACCCATCCGATCGCAGAGACATGTCGATCGTTCCGACAAGAGCTGCTATCTCCGCCGCAGCCGGCGGGTCTGTCTTCAGAAAGTTCTCCGCAAGACCTACTACGCCCAGCGGCACGGTTTGGCAGAAAACCTCTGCGTCCTGAACTATCCATTCAGTGCTTCCCCCGCCGATGTCAATGATGAGGGACGCACCCGTGGAATGGTGGAACCCGGCAAGTACTCCTCGTGAGGTCAGTTCAGCCTCACGTCTGCCTGAGACGACCTCGATCCTGATGCCGCTTTCGGCATATGCCGCGGCTATGAACGCCTCGCTGTTCTCTGCATCTCTGAGCGCGCTCGTACCGACCGCCTTGACGTCTCGCACTCCGAAGCGGCTCATGGAACCCGCAAAGGACTTCAGGGCCGACAGGGATCTTTTCATATTCTCTTCACCGAGCCTTCCTGTCTCGCCGAGCCTTTCAGCCAGTCTCGTAATAACGCGGTCGGTATACAAGCGTGAGACCTTATCGCCCGTGACGGACCCGATGAGGAGCCTGAGCGTGTTTGATCCGACATCGATGGCGGCAGATGGCATAGGTATTTTTATTCTACCATAGGCGACATGCGGGTCTTCCGATCCTAGGGCTTCCATAACGTGGAGATGCTGCTACTCGATGTAACGAACCGTGAAAGCTCTACGCACATGAAAGCTCTACGCACGTTGACTTCAGACTAAAGCGAGGTATACTGAGGTTAAAGATTAATAACGAAGCATGGGAGGGATATCATGGAGAAATGGGTGAGGATATGTTTTGCAATTGTTTTTTTATTTGGATGCATGGCCTGGCCGTTTGATGTGCGAACTGAGGAAGCGAGCCCCGGCCAAAAAGCCGCGCGAAAAGATATTGAAAAAAATCTTGAAGCAACCATGGGAATGCCAGTTCTGAAAGGAGGTCTTTGGCAACAGATGACCCCGGATTCTAAAGTGGCATTTATATGGGGGTTCGGACACGTAATCGCCATTGAACAGCACCTGGCAGAAAAGTACCCGGAGCTGAAGAGGGATGGTTTTGAGGCAAAGGTCCTTGAAGGAATGGCTGGTACCCCCATGAATGACGTTATAGCTCGGATAGATAAGTTTTACGCCACGAATCCGGATCAGATAGAAATGCCTGTGATGAGCGTGCTCTGGGCTACGTCGATCAAGCCTTATATAAAGACCGGCATAGCCGGTCGACCACTGAACTAGAGATCCGACGTTATAAGAGGAAAGGAGAAAAGAGATGAAACGCGCAGCGATCATATTTGTTGGTCTTATTTTGCTTGTTGCGTCTGGGTGTTCCGGAATGAGCAGAACACAACAAACGACTTTGAGCGGGGCTGCCATTGGCGCTGCGGGCGGGGCAGTCGTTGGCGCATTCGCCGGGGGAAGCCCTGCGGTCGGAGCAGTTGTCGGCGCCGGCATAGGGGGGGTCACGGGATACATCATCGGCGAGCACGGCGAGCATCATTACCACTAGGGGGCATGAGCAGCAGGGTTCCTGAGCCCTTACCGAGTGGGAGCTATACGGAGGGTTGGGGAGGATAACGGCGCGCCGGTCAAGAACCAATCCGTGCCGAAAACAGGCAAAACACGATGGACACGATCATTCACTATCTCAGGGATTGGATACTGTCAGCTCCCGACTCCACAGACTAATCTTTATCCGAGCTGCGTTGTTGGAAGTGAACAGTTCCGAAAGTAATACTCGTTAGAATGACAATTTCCCTTTCTGGTACCGGAAGTGAAATTTGAGAAGCACATGCATCATTGTCCCTCCTCCTTCTTCTCGCCCTTTCCTTTCTTTCCGCCGGTCAGATAAGCCTTCATAGGCCGCCATCCGAAGAACAGGCCTCTGTGTGGTGCACCCACGATATTATGAAGTGCAGACATACCGATGACAGCCAGAAACGCAAAAGGCAAAGCAATGACAAATGCGAGACCGATAAACGGTGCGGCCACCATCCAGCCAAATG
>DASPUT010000079.1 GCA_035622735.1 Thermodesulfovibrionales bacterium
TCCATGCTCATGATGAACACTATCTTCGAGCGTACCTGGGGAAGTCGTGCAGGTCAAAGGCCTGACAATGACTATTGGACTACGGTTATTCCCGCGATTAAAGCCAACTATTCCGAATTCAGATTCATCGCCGAGGCTTACTGGGACCTCGAGTGGGAGCTCCAGCAGCAGGGATTCGACTTTTGCTACGACAAGAAGCTCTATGACCGGCTCGAACATGACCCCGCCGAGAGCATCCGCCTTCACCTCTGCGCCGATATGAACTACCAGGAAAGACTCGTCCGGTTCATAGAGAACCACGACGAGCCGAGGGCAGCAGCATCGTTTCCGGACGGCAAAGCACGGGCCGCTGCGGTCGTAACCCTGACGCTCACGGGCGCGAAGCTCCTCCATGAGGGGCAATTCGAGGGAATGAAGGTGAGGCTGCCTGTTTTTCTCAGTCGGCGCCCGTTTGAGCAGATTAACCAAGACCTTGTCGCCTTCTACCGAAAATTGCTCATGGCGGTTGATCATGAGATCTTCCGGAACGGTCAGTGGTCCCTCTGTGAGAGATCCGGGTGGCCGGACAACAGAAGCTATTTGAATATTCTCAGTTGGGGCTGGGTGAGGGACGGGGAGCGTTACCTTATCGTCGTGAATTTCTCGGAGGCGGCCGCTCAGGCGCTTGTTCACATTCCGTGGGATGCATTAAGAGGAAAGACTTGGCGCCTCATCGACAGCCTGTCGGGCGAAACCTTCGAGAGGTCCGGAAACGACATGATGGATTCAGGTCTTTACGTTGATCTCGGACCATGGAATTGCCATTTCTTCCTTTTACAGCCTTCTTCCGCGTGAAGAGCTCTTGCCGGATCGGGTAACGTTTATTATCATAATCTTCATTGACGCACCTCAGGTCGCGTGATAGAATTTTGTTATCTTGAAAAGGTCATCTCTCATTCATCTCCGTAATGTTGATCAGGAAGCAGGCCGATTTCCCAGCCGCCCATAGACTGAGAAGGAGGGGACCATGAGCGGGCATCGTTGTCGCGGCGCAGTTCGAATGGCTTCTCTGCTCGTTTGTGTCATGCCGCTCAGCGTCGCCGGCGGCCTTCTCGCCCAGCCAGAAGACGAGACTGCCGAGATAATCGGAAAGATGAGGGCCGTCTATGCGAATATGGAGGCATATCAGATGGATACGGAAGTCAGGGTGTACCGAGAGGGCCGGCTCAAGGAAGTTGAAAGATTTCGGTACACCTTCAAGAAGCCCGATCATATCCGCATCGACATGGAGGCTCCCCATTCCGGGCTAGTTCTTATCTATCCCGACAATAGCGGTAAGGTCTTCATGAAGCCGGGTGGATTGGTCGGATTCCTGAAGCTCCATCTCTCTCCCGACAACGCTCTCCTCATGAGCCCAGCGGGACAGCGGATCGACCAGACAGACGTCGGTTCCCTTATCAATAATATGGCACGAAGTCTCACGGTGGGGCGTCGCGGTGAGATCAAGGTTTCCGAGCATGGCGAAGAGGTTCTCATTGAGGTAACATCGGAAGATCATTTTCTGGCCGGGGTCACCACGCTTTACCGTTTTCTTATCGATAAGAGACTCTGGATACCGGTGGGGGTGAGCGAGTTCACTCCGGACGGAATCCCGAAAAGGGAGATACTGTTCCGAAATCTGAGGACCCCGGCCGACACCTCGGATAGATTTTTCGGAACAGACTGAGGAGATGGAGAACATGGTCAATCCGGAAGATGGCGGTTTGCCCGGCAGGAGGGCCGAATGGTTTGTGCCGGAATTCGGGCCTCTCAGATTCAGAACCTTCGTCGGCCTCCTGTTCCTGCCCTATACCGGTATGGTCCTCTCGTTTTCCGTGATCGGCTCTCTTCTTTCCGAACAGGTCGCCTATGAGAGAGTGGCGGCTATTGTGATCATATACTTCCTCGGACTCGGAATAGCCGCCCATGCTCTCGACGCCCTGGGGAGCAAAGGAACGAAACCATGGGGAACGGTCTTTACGAAAAAGCAACTCTGGCTGCTGGCCTTCTTATCACTCATCGCAGCCTATGGCATCGCCATCTACTATATGATCCGGTATGTTCCCCTCCTCGCGGTTGTGGCAGTTGCTGAGGGGTTCTTCGTTTTCGCCTATAATCTCGAATGGTTTGGAGGCAGGTTCCACACGGATTGGTGGTTTGCCTTTTCCTGGGGCGCGATGCCTGTTTTGGCGGGCTATATCATGCAGACGAACAGCATTTCTGGCCCCGCGATAATCCTTTCTTTCTCGATGGCCCTCTTCAGCGCCGTCGAGATCAAGGCCTCGCGGCCATATAAAGAGCTCAAGCGGCAGGTGCCGAATCTAAGCAACGACGAATTATCGCTTATGCTTCGTTTCGAGACCCTTCTCAAATGCATCAGCCTGGGCGTGATACTTCTCGGAGGAGGCCTGTTGATTTGGCGGCTTATCGGCCAGTGAGCAGGATTGCCGACCGGAAAGGCAAAAAATCGGCAGACCCGGTGCCGACGCGGTTTCAGGAGTTTTCCGAGGTAGTAAGACCTCAGTTGGATGCAGCCTTCAGAGCCCATCTGACCGGCCTGCTGGGGGATGAGGTGCCGATCGGCTCCGGCAGGAAGACAGATATCCTATCCGGCGGAAAGCGGATCAGAGGGTCGCTTCTTTGTCTCGTCGCGTCTGCTCTCGGAGGCGCACTGAAAGATGCCCTTTCCAGGGCTGTCGCGGTAGAGCTTATTCAAACTGCCACGCTCATTCACGACGATGTCGTGGACCAGCATCGGTCTAGGCGAAACTCCCCGGCCCTCTGGACCTTGGAAGGGGCGCGAAAGGCGGTCCTGCTCGGTGACATAATCTTCGCCTCGGCGATCCGGATGATGAGCGAGCTGGGGCGAGAGGATGGACTGATCGCCTCAAGGGCGATAGCCGAGGTCTCCCGCGGGGCCTACCAGGAGCCCTTGAATCCTTCCTCGCTCCTTGAAGATACGGCAGTAGCGGACGCATGGGACACAGCACTCTATGAAAAAATCATCGGCCTCAAGACAGGTGTCCTCTTCGGTTCGGCCTCTCGCCTGGGAGCTGTGTCGGCGAAAGCCAGCGGCAGGAGCCTTCAACGGTGGTATCAATACGGATTGAAGATAGGAGAGGCATATCAAATAGCGGACGACCTCCATGAGATAGAACGATGTCTCATCACTCGCTCCATGACAAGAAGCGAAATCATCGCGCTTGCCCCGGCCCTCCTGTTCTTTGTCAGGGAGAGCAGGCCCGATCTTCTCAAAGTTCTACGACGGCAGTCGATGGTTTTGAGAACGGAGCTTCCGAAGCACTTCGAAACCGCGGCAGGGATTATGAAGGTAGAGATTGCGAGCCGCCTTCAATCAGCGATCTCGGCTATGGAAGACGATTTCCCCGATAACGAATACGGCCGGGTGGCTCGCAGAGCTCCGCGGGATATTATCGCTATGTTCGACGAGGCGAGGACTTCGGTTTCCTCGCCGTAACGATAGCTGCCGTGCCGAAGGTGAGTGATTCGATCGTAATGTCGCTAAAGGCATTCTCTTTCATCGCGGAAAGGGACTCAGAGACCCACCTTGTTTCGCGAAGAAATTCCGGCAGCTCGTTGAAGACGGTTTGCCATTCGGGAAAGATTCTGGAGCCGATCCCTCTCAGTATCCGAAAATATGCCCGCCAGAGAGGCAGGAATACGGGATTCGCAGGATAGATAAAATCGTGCATGATGATGAGACCGCCCGGACGCAGCATCTTTCCGGCATTCGTGATCAGTTTCCCAAGTTCCGCATATTTCGCCAGATAGGACGAAATGATACAGTCGCAACCCCCTTGCACGATTACGTCTTCAGCCCGGCCCAGGATAAAGTCAACGTTCGTCATTCCCCATCTGCGGGCCTTGAGGCGCGCTCTATCGAGATACTCGTCACGAAGTTCGACACCGGTGACGCGACAGTCAGGAAATCTCCGCGCGATCTCAAAGGTGAGAATCCCTGTTCCGCAGGCCTGGTCCATAACGCAAGTCGGTTGAGCCGGAATCTTTTCTATGAGTCTCTTCTTCCAGCATCTGTCGAAGCCGCAGGTGCAGACCGTCACAACCCGATCATAAGAAGATCCGGTTCCGGAGAAGAACCGGTTGACGACCTCCAGTTTTTTCAGATTCGCAGGCACTACCGCATAACCGTCATGCTTCATGTTAGCGCAAATTCTTGAGAAGGGCGATGGCTTCCTTCAGACCCACCTGCATCCCCATCCGCTTTGAATTCTTTCTGAGGACGTTGGCCTCGCGGATCCCCGAGCGCCCCCCCCGTCTCAGGGTATCGATGACTCCGCGCTCATCCTTCATCCAGCGGAATTCATGGAGCACGGATTCCGTATACTTATCCGGGTCGGCCCATGACTGTAACAAAAGCTGCACGCTTCTCATCCCCGGGACTACGCCGTCCCCTGCAAGGGGTGCCACGCAGCCGATCGCCTCACCGATTCCCCAGGTTCCTTCTTCGAACCCACCCGTGATAAAGGGACGGGACTCTGAAGGACCGGTAAGGCGGATATTCCCCGCGCACCCGCAGAGGATTTTCTTTCGATATCGCGATGGGCTTTCAAGCCAGCGAAGGTCATTGAGAATACTCCGCGGATCGCCAAGAAGGCTCCCGCAGCCGATGTGGTATCGGTCATGAGACAGCGGGAAGCACCATGCGTAACCTATGCCGCCGAGCCGGATCCTGTTTTCAAGCGGTTCCTTTGTCTCGACAAGGTACTGCCGGCATCCCATAATTATGTCGTCTTTGATTGATGGCAGGAGGGCACGGGACGCTCCGGTCGCGTCAATCACCCGCTTGTATCCCTCAACTCGGGGAGGGGTGAACCGTATCTCGGCGCCCTTGAGAAGATCCTTAACAAGCCGAGGCTTGTCAAAAACCATGAGATCAGCCTTGATTCTTACGTCATCCATGAGCAGATGATCGATCCGGCGGAGTATATACTTTTCAGCATCGAGTCCGGCCTTACCGACAAGTTCAACAAAGCCCCTCGATGTGCCCCAGGCGCACGGCTTCAGGCCGCACTTCGTTGACCCCTTAAGATCGAAGATATGGGGTCTCTTACCTTCATTGCGCAGGAGACGGAAGAGATAAGCGCCGGTCATCCCGGCGCCAACGATAGCCAGTTCACTCCCCTCATCCTTTGCCCGAGCGCTCTTCATTTTCGCCTGCTCACGTCACCGCTTTCTCACAGAGTATCTCCGCGACCTGCCGGTCAATACGGTCCCTGTTTGTCAGGACCTTTCAAAAACTCACCATGAACGATTCCTGACTTTACGTTTCAAGGTAACATTTTTTTGAATGTAACACAACAGCCTCGAGAGATATAGGGAGAACCAGGTTTCTGTCGTTTTCCGAGCAGAATGGAGGGAGTGCTGCCTGTCTCTTTTGGAGGGGGCGACAGGCAGCACCGAGACAAATTATAACCCTGCGTCCCAATGCTAACAGTTTATTGTGAAAATACGATTAATTCTTGATTAAGAAAGATTCACGATTGCGATTTATTTCCGATGATATAGTAAATCCCATGAAGACCAAGAAACCGAAAACGTATGAAGTAACGAGAGAACGCATGATCGTCATATACCCGGCGCTGGATGAGAACAAAGAAAAGGGTAAACTCAGGCGAATGCTCAGGCGGTTGATTCAGATAAAGAAGGGACACTAGCTTTTCTGTTTTTTGTCTCGCTGCTATCAGTTTTATCGTGAGGCAGTTCCTGGGAACAAAACCTCCATAAATCTAATCTCACTACATTATCGTTTCATGTCTGACAATTATGTCAGTTCCTTGTGAGGCATGCTTTCAGTAACTATCCATTATTTCAACTTATGTGCTCATGGCATATGACTTGCTCTTATACGGATGGTAGATGAAAGGAGGATCTTGAAATGAATACATATGCCTTCGTGATGTCTAGAGGATTTAACCTATTCGTTCATTTTAACAAGATAGCATTATTCGTGAGATTGTCATGTTTGGTTATTTCCTATGCAGGTAATCTCTGCAGTCCTGGAGGACTCTGACATGAAAATTTCACGCTATGTTCATATTCCCGTAACATTGTCTTAGTAAACTGTACGCATTATCTCGATAGAAAGGAGGCAGTGTATGAAATGCATAGCGTGCGGTAGGGAGATGTCGATCAGGGGAACTCGTTATGAGTGCTCTAACATGCTTTGCGATTACGAGGAAGACATCGAGCGGGAGGACGTATGGGTGAGGCTGAACCCAGTTCGGTCAAGCATGTCAGTGAGCAATCCCGCAAAGGGTCATTCATCACATTGCTAAAGAAGGAGGTTCTTGATATGAATACACGAATAACAAGGGAAGCCAGGGAAGAATTGGATACCTGTCCCTACTGTGACGCGAAGGCTGACGTGTGCAAGGCATCCGTGACATCTCTCAAAATAGGGGCACTCGTAAGATTTAAACGCTGCAACAGCGAAAGCTACGATAACTGTGCTCTATTCCTGGCGAAATGTCTAAGGAGCAGATGGCAATTCAGTTACGGAGTTTGAATTGGTTCAGTTGTAAAAATCCTTTCACACTGACGTGACTGTTTAAGAAGAGCGGTGGTGGGTGATCTACGAATCCGAAGTGATGCAGTATTCTTCCAGAACCTCCAGAATTCTTTATCTCCTCGTGATAGCGATCGACATTAATAACAACGGCTCCGGGGTGATCTCCGGGAAGTCGTCAACCGTTCTCGCCAGCTCTCAGAAATTACTTCAGGGCCGCGGCGGAGAATAGCGGCTTTTCGGGAGCTATGCCCTGATAAGTCTACTTCGTGAGCTCATAGAGAATGAACCCGACTATCAGCGTGAGAATCACATAATACACTACTGTTAAAAGAACGATGTGGCTGAGCTTATGCAGACCCTCCTGTTCGTCGTCGGGGATGATTTCCGCGCTCACGGCCGGAAGCATTTTCTTTCTTTTCCAGAGACGCCATTCCATGACTCAATTATACCCCATACGACCCCAGATTGACCCAGGACCTCCGAACACCCATTCGGTATCTAAAAAATCTTTTCCATACTGAGACTGAGACCGCTATCGAAAAAACAATCTACGATCGTAGGCTTGCAAAAGTCGACATGGAGCGTTCCCGTAGTCGGTGAAGTCAGTGTGATCGTGAGTCCGACAGCGAAGCCGCAGAAATCATAATCCACCGAAGGGAGATTGCTTAGGATTATGGAATTGCCAACCTGCGTCCCCTGAAGTACACAATTAGCATAGCCTTCGCTCAACAAGGGAAGGCTCACCTGCAGGGCGATGACTGTACCGCCATTTTCGCGCATCATTACCGCTCCGCCATCAGGAAGTGACCAGATCCCGTCAATGTCTCCGCCCCAGGCAAGACAGGGCAGAGCAAGAAGAAGGATTACTCCTATTAAGCATAATCTCTTCATGTTCTCCTCCTTTAAGAATTTATATCCCACTATAGTAAAGACATAGCTGTTCGTAAAGCAAATGTTTTATGGACAACTGCAAGGCAGCGGCGTAGCTCACTTCATTCTTGCACTTCAGAGCCCTTACCGGGAATGGCGCAGGCCTTGAGTTTATTGGCCTACGTGACAATCAGGGAATAGAAATCAGGGAACTCAGTGAGAGCATCTGAATAAAAAGGTTCCGAGTTTCGGAAGTAAGCGCTACGTAGGTTGTTACGCAAGGTCGTCACCTCTCACATCTCCCCTTAAAAAACAAGAGCGATCGTAGGATTTTCCGTCATCCCGTATGATTTTCGGTCAAAGAGTGGTTATCGCCTTGATTTTATCAATCAATAGTAACATCCTGTTATTTGTGTTCTTTTTTGTATATTCGGAGATAATTAGTTCTGGAATGAATATTGCTTTTAATATCTCAGAGAAGGAGGAACTGTGTTTGAGTCAACTCTGACAAGTGTGCTTTCCTTAGGTGTGGCAGCTGCTTTAATTTGTGCGAGCGTCGTGCTTTTCCTGCTTCGGTCAGAAGAGAAAAGAAAGGACAACAGACTTTATAGAAGGTTTGATGTAAAGTGCAGGGTAGAGTTTACGGCAAACGGTACAGCTAATGAGGGAATAACCCAAGATATCTCGCTGAACGGCTTATCCATAAGAACGGAGCATCAATTTGACCCTGATACGACACTCGATATTGGACTCTGGCTCCCCGGTAATAAGACGTCAAAACTGAAGGGGAAAGTCATCCGCACTATTAAGAATGATCTAATAGGTGTAACAATCATATCAAAAGATTCCGCCTACCTGCAGTACTATAAATATCTTGAGGGGATGGGATCGGAAGTCAATCGATAGAAAAGTGAGTCTGAAGTATCTCTCACGTTTATCGTAGGACCCAGGTGCCACAGAGAGAGGTCGAGGCATACGGTGATGTGCCCCTGATTACTGATTCTACGGACACTCCACGGACGGTATTCTTGACAGGTTTCGTTTATAAAATATGGCGTAACTACCTGATATTACAGGAAAGAAAATGGCGGGGTGGACGGGGCTCGAACACTTAAAATAGCTAGATAACGCACCGGAATTAAATCACTTTTGGACATGCACGACTCCGCTGATGACGGTTTGATGACGGTTTAATGAGAGCTTTTGTATATCGGTCCTCAGATGCTCGACCTCTGAGTGAGCATACTTCTCAGTCATCTTCACAGAACTATGACCCAAGAGTTTTGACACCTTGTAAATTGTTGACCCGGCGTTAACGAGATTGCTTGCAAAGGAATGCCTTGTAGCCTCGTAAAGTCTCAGGCTATCATCAATGC
>DASPUT010000080.1 GCA_035622735.1 Thermodesulfovibrionales bacterium
CATAGCGCGAATCGTCGTCTTCAAGGACAACGTCCTCGGTACGGCCCGGCCCGACCTCACGGTAAAAACCCAAGACGGCAAAATATGGCATGACCGGGAGAACCTCCTCTGGGTCGATCCCTCGATGAGAGAAGTCTGGGACTACAATATCGATATCGCGGTCGAGGCGGCACGGAGTGGATTCGATGAGATACAATTCGACTATGTCCGTTTTCCCGACAGGAAGGGGCTGAAATTCGCCGTTGCAAACACGGAGGAAAACAGGGTGAAGTATATCTCGGACTTCCTTTCGGAGGCGAGGAGGAGGTTATCACCCTACAACGTCTTCGTCGCTGCGGACATATTCGGGTATGTCTCATGGAACCTCAATGATACCCAGATAGGACAGAAGATCGAGAGCGTTAAGTCCTCCGTCGATTACATATCTCTCATGCTCTATCCGTCGGGATTCCAGTTCGGCATACCCGGATACAGAAATCCCGTTGCTCATCCCTACGAGATCGTCTCGCTGTCGCTGAAAAGGGCGAGGGAACGCGCCGACATCCCTGCCGTCCGTTTCCGGCCCTGGCTGCAGGCGTTCAGGGATTATGCGTTCGACAGGAGGTTCTTCTCCGGCCCTGAAATAAGAAGCCAGATAAAGGCAGCAGAAGAATTCGGCTCAGGCGGCTGGATGCTCTGGAATCCGAGAAATGTGTACAATAAGGACGGCCTGAAGGACGCGTCATCGTCCACAGGGGCGTCGTATAAGGGCGGCTGATGCGGTCTGCCATTTCGATCTGACGATGTCTCATTTATGAAGAGGAGGGAGCTATATACTCCCTCCTCTTCTTATTTCCCCGTTTTTCTTTTCAGCCCTCAGTTTCTTTGACTTATCCCAAAATCTTCTGCAAGGTCTCCCTCATCGCCGCCGGGCCGTACCAGCGCATTTAGTCCAGGCCCATGCCACAGCAGTTAACGCGTTGCTGAGAAAGCCTCGAACCTCCGTTCCTCATCGGTCTTGACCGCTGCTGCGGTGCTGTCAGCTACGATTTCGCTGATGATGAGGGAAGATGCCCCATCGAGCTTCCTCAGACGCTTGAAGGAAGGGAATACCGAGACTGCGAGGAAGGCGAATCCGAAGATTTCTGCCAAAGAAGGAATCGAGAATCTCTGACCGACGACATACCCGATAACAGAACCCGAAAGAAAAGCGAGGCATGGGAGGACAAAGGCCAGGAGAAAGGCCTTGACGTGTGCGCTTCGGTCCAGTCCGATCTTCACCGAGTCTCCGGCCACGGCACCGACGGTATTCTTGACGGAAAGTACCGAAAAACTTCCGGAAGATCTGCAGAGTCCTATCTCTCCCGCACCGCAGCCCTTGCAGGCTTCTCCTCCCCGGAGTATGACTACGGCTCTCTCTCCCTCAATCTTGATTACCTGACCGGTCTCGGGGATCGTCGGCTTCATAGCGGTAGCATAACAGGACAGGGGAATTGAAGCTATGATCTGTGTCAGGGTTTCGCGGGAAAGTTACTTTAGACGTGAGCATGGGCAAGAATGATAGATCACATTGTAGTCAACGCAGGTTTCAATTTCTGATAATTATTTGCTACCCTCCTATTGCCTCTTGCCATCGACCATTTCTTTTGATAGCCTTTTATCAGATTCACGATCCGTGATCTTGAATTTCATACGCTTGGACCTCTTTGGCCGTGTATTTGTGATCATTTGAATCTGGTATGACAGTCAGTGCTCCGCAAAAATTACAGATGGGCGTAACGGAGTCGAATATATGACGGGTTGTCCTCTCGAACAATATTCGCCTGAGAGATGAGAACGATTGGTACGGTAAAAAGGAGGATGTCATGGAAACGAGCAGCGTGATGATGCAGAACCTCAGCACACAGGCAGTTGCGTTGGGACTCAAAGTTTTGGGAGCAATAGTCATCTGGATTATCGGCACGTGGATGATCCGTTTCGGAACGAACGTTTTAAGGCGAGCACTGACTGCAAAGCAAATCGACATTACCCTTGTCACCTATATTGCTTCGGGTGTGTCAGTGCTTCTCAAGATTATTCTGATAATAGCGATCTTCGGCTATTTCGGTGTAGAAACAACGTCGATAGCTGCCCTTCTGGCCGGTATTGGTCTGGCAGTCGGAACCATGTGGGGCGGCCTTCTGGGAAATCTAGCGGCGGGTGCTTTTCTCATCTTTTTGCGGCCATTCAAGGTTGGCGATTTTGTGTCTGTCGGTGATCTCATGGGGACTGTCAAAGAGATCGGACTCCTCGTTACTGCGATCGATACCATGGATAATATCCGCACGTTTGTGGGAAACAGCAAAATACTTTCAGGGAACATCCAAAATTTTACCGCAAATCCTTATCGGCGCGTAGACCTGAAGGCTCAGTTGAACCACGGGGTGAACCACCAAGAGGCCATCAGACTACTGAAGGAACGTCTTGCCAAGATCCCCCATGTCGTGGCAGACCCTGCTCCCGACGTGGAGATTCTTGAGTTCAATCTGGCAGGCCCGGTACTGGCAGTACGGCCTTATGTCCATAATGACCACTACTGGCAGGTCTTCTTCGACACGAACCGTATTATTCGAGAGACATTTGGTGAGGCCAACTTCCCCGTGCCGGAACAGCATTTGGCACTTCGGAACGTCTGAGCGGCTCATCAGGCTCAGCTTGGGAAATTGAAGCCTGATCTGTTAGGGTGAACCACACATAGATCTCTGCCGGAAGAAAGGTGCCGGTGTTTGTGAGGGCATGCGGGATCGTGGAACAAAGAGCGCTCGCAGATAGAGACCTTCTCGTGTTCACGCATTTCACTCCTTTTTTCGGACTAACACTACAAAATCACCTCTCATCACATAAGCCCACCGGAAGGAGCTCTTTGTGAGCATGCTGTTCTTCGCCTAAAACCTTTGCTCCAGTGATTTCTTTCGCAATATACTGATAACCCTACCAGCCTTTCTTCTTCTCACCAAAATACACGCTCGTTACGGGCCGTGAGCCTCCCTCCAGCACACGACCACTATCAAGGTGTCCGAAAAGCTGTATCAGCTTGGCCACCGTACCCGTCCATCCTGTCTGGTGGCTTGCACTGAGGCCGGCTCCGTTGTCCCCCTGAAAATACTCATAAAAGTAGATGTAGTCCTTCCAGTACGGGTCGTTCTG
>DASPUT010000081.1 GCA_035622735.1 Thermodesulfovibrionales bacterium
CTTCTCTGTCCATGAGCATGATCCTATCTCAATCATAACCCTTCGGCCACATCTCATGACCATCGTGATTACTCTTCACTCGCCCTTTCCTTCTGGCCTCTCCTCTTCAGCCGCCCCTCCTGCTGCTTGAACTTCCGGAAGGCGACGGACAGGGTGGACGACTCGGAGATGGCGCCGGAGATCAGAATCGCATCCATCACTTCCTTGAGCGTTGCCCCTTCCGTCACGGCGCGGGCTATGTGGGCGTCGAGACAATGCTCGCATCTGAGGGCCGTTGCCGCACCGATTGCCACAAGTTCTGCGGTTTTCCGGTCAAGGGCGGACGGCTCCCGGTAGATGGAAAGTCCCTTGAGGACATAAGGGTTAAAGGTGCGGGGCCGCTTCTTCAGGGTGCTCAGGAGGAACCCTAAAGCACCGCGCTGTTCTTCGAGCATCTCAGACAGGGCCTCGGCAAGCTCATCATTCCCCATTAATGACTTTGCCTGTTTCAGAAGCCTTTTCTTTTTCACTTGCGCCACGGGTTCACCTCCTATCGACAGAAATTCAATCTCATCGCAATTCCACCGCCTCTTTCTCGGAGACCCGCGGTGGGGCGGAAGGCGTCCTTGATGAATACCCCACGGGGACCAGGGCGACGGCTCTCAAATGACCGGGCAGAGCGAGGATCTCAGAGACATCTCTCTCCCTGAAGGCGCCGACCCAGACGCTGCCGAGGCCGTTTTCAAAGGCGACAAGCATCATATTCATGACACTGCATGCCACATCCTGAATCGCGTAGAGGTCAAGCCCCCTCTCCCCGTAGCGACTCATGATCCTGCTGTCAGTGCAGCCGACAACGACGAGGGGCGCTTCGTCAATGAAGCTCTGATTTAATGCGGCAACGGCGAGATTCCTCTTTATCTTCGAGTCTGTGACGAAATAGAATTTCCGTGACTGGAGGTTGCCGGCGCTCGGAGCCCAGAGGATCGCGTCTACGAGTTTCCGGATTACCGTGTCAGGGATACCCTCCTTCCGGAAGTCCCTGACACTCCGTCTCATCTTAATGATTTTCAGCACCTCATCCATACCTTCCTCCTGAAGGCACTCCTTTTTACATAGGTAGCATATCATGGATGCGGTTACAGCGGCGAGAGAACGGGAGGGATAGTGCCATCGTTGACTTGACCCCGTGCCGGACTTATACTTTGACCATGCCTCAGAAAGACCAGACGATAATACTTCGGAAGGCTTCCCCCGGTGATATGCCCTTCATCAGGGAGCACCTGGCGCGGTTCATGCTCGATGACGAAGATTTAGACTATCGTCAGTTCGTCGTAGCCCTTGAAGGCCGGGAAATCGTAGGTTTCGGAAGGATCATCCCCCACGGAGAAGTTTTTGAACTCGGAGGCGTCGGGGTCGTCGAGAGTAGGAGGAATCGGGGTGTCGGGACATTAATCGTCGAGTACCTGAAGAGCGTCTTCCCGTCCGATGACGTCTATATCATTACGGACATTCCCGGATATTTTGAAAAACTCGGCTTCAGAAAAACCGAAACGCCGCCTGAGGAACTGGTCAGGAAGATCGAGAGGATATGCAAGACCAAGTGCCGTCAGGACGCGGTGGTTATGCTTTACAGGAGGAGTTTGAACCGATGATTGCATTCCCTTTCCGGGATGCTATAATGAGAAAAAAGAGGAGACGCTCAGGAGGTATTTCATGGCTAAGTGGATAATCGACCCCGATCATTCCGTTGCTGCCTTTGCTGTCAGACACATGATGATTTCAGACGTTCACGGCCAGTTCAACAGGATAAGCGGCATCATTCAGTTCACCCCCCCTGACCTTGCTCACCTATCCGTTGAAGCAGAAATAGATGTAACCGGCGTTTATACCGGTATTCAAAAACGCGACGAGCATCTCCGCAGCCCCGATTTCCTCGACGCGGCAAACTTCCCCAAGATTACTTTTAAGAGTACCAAGGCCCAAGTACTTAGCGAGCGCAGCTGCCGAGTCTCAGGCAATCTGACCATCCGCGGGATCACACATCAGGTCACCCTGGATGTCGAATATTCCGGACCGGTAAACGACCCTTTCGAAGAAGGAGCGACAAGCATCGGCTTCACCGCTTCGGGAAGGATTAATCGTAAGGACTATGATGTCCTGTGGAATGCCGATATGGAAAACGGGGTCATAGCCGGATGGGATGTCCGGCTTACCCTGAACGTTGAGGCTGATAGGGCTGCCGATTAAGTCTTGCCAGAGCTCACTTCTTTCTCCTCCGGCAAAAGGGGGAGAATCACTGAAAGGTCTTCAGGATATAATCTGCAATCGCACGCGCATCTCTGTCGGAGATCGTCTTTTCATCGAACATCTTCATACCGGCCCAGTCCTGGGGATGCGTCGGAAAGGGTCCCGGGTTTCTCATCTTCTTTATTATGTCTGCCGCAGTTTTGATGTTGTTTGCATCGAGATCCTTTTTCTTCAGGGTCTTTTGAGGATTCAGGATGTTACCGCCACCCGGATGACAGGGGGCGCAGTTCCACTGAAAGAGGGATTCTCCGGAACTGCCTTCTTGGGGCTTCTCTGCCGCAAGAACCGAGGCGAATGAACAGAGCAACGCCCCTGAAACGAATACCATACAGATCTTCTTCATCCCATCTCTCTCCTTCATGAGGCGTAATCC
>DASPUT010000082.1 GCA_035622735.1 Thermodesulfovibrionales bacterium
TGACCATTTCGGATTCGTCTTTCAACGCCCGTCTGAGGGGGGCAACCGCTTCGGCAGAACGAAGCATTCCGAGGGCCTTTGCAGCACTCTTTCTCACCCATTCCTCCGGGTCCTTCAGTGTCTCTATGAGGAGAGGTACCGCCTCTTTGAGGCCGAGTTCGCCAAGGGCGTAGGCGACGTTGTTTCTGACGGCCATATTCGGATCCCCGAGCGCCTTCATGAGGGGTTTCGAAGCGCGCAGGTCCTGCAGCTTCCCGAGATATACTGCAGCCTCTGCCCTCCTCAAGCCGGTGCCTTTCACCAGTTCTTCAATCAACTCTTCAAGTCCCATCTCCTCTAATTTTTTCATAACCTTGAACCGCCTTATGAGAAATTATGATTACATATTAATGAGTTCCGGCAAAAATTGCAACATGTTGAGCAGCGGCCCGTGAAAAATGAAAAATACTTCAAATTCAAAGAATCTTCATATTTTAGCTATAAAATCAAAGTAAAAAGAAAGAGGAGTATTCTGCTCCTGAATGCAAATTCATCCGTATGTGGACGCCACATATGCGGAAGACAGAGGTGGATGATGAGAGAGAACGACATCGTGGACGAGATCATAGAGATGGGCAGGAAGCGCGGAACGCTCATGGCTGATGAGATAAACGAAATGCTCTCGACAGAATTCTATGCTCCCGAGGAAGTAGAGGAGGTACTCGATCTGCTCCAGGATATGGGAGTAAAGGTCACCGATACCGATGAAACGGCAATTCTTGGGGAGGAGCTGATCGAGGAGGGAGAAGACGGCGAGTATGAAAAGTCGGAGGACCTTGTTCAGGCTTATTTCCATTCGATGGGTGACATCAAAGTCCTTACAAGGGCTGAAGAGATAGAGCTTGCAAAGAAGCTTGAAGAAG
This sequence comes from Thermodesulfovibrionales bacterium, assembly GCA_035622735.1. Taxonomy (NCBI): domain Bacteria; kingdom Pseudomonadati; phylum Nitrospirota; class Thermodesulfovibrionia; order Thermodesulfovibrionales; species Thermodesulfovibrionales bacterium. The sequence goes on from DASPUT010000082.1 coordinate 903, forward strand.
GGAAGGGGATCATCCGGCAGATGGTCAGCACGATGCCCCTCTATCGGGAGATCGAAGCCGAGCTCGAGGCGGAGAGAGAAGAGGAAGAAGATGCGGTAACTGCGGCTGAAGAGAAGGACGATGAGGCGGTCGAGAGGACCCTGAAACGACTCGATGCACTGACAGGCAGGATGGAGGAGGCTGAGAAGAGGATCGCACGGTACGGAACGATGAAGGATCTCCGGAGTCTTTTGAGGGAGAAGAAGAAGAGAGGCGTCAATCCCGTGAAGATTGCTGCCCTTGCCAAAGCGGTGCAGGCCGAATTCAGAGAGATAGAGTCTGAAGTCGGCATCGGCATAGAGGAACTGAGGGTCCGGTGGGACAGGATTGTAAAGGCGAGGGCTCTTGCCACCGAGGCAAAAAACGAACTGACGACCCGCAATCTGAGACTCGTGATCAATATAGCGAAGAACTATATAGGAAGAGGTCTCTCGCTGCTCGACCTGGTTCAGGAAGGTAACATCGGGCTCATGAGGGCGGTGGACAAGTTTAAATATGAAAAGGGGTTTAAATTCAGCACCTACGCGACATGGTGGATCCGGCAGGCGATAACGAGGGCCTTGATCGATCAGACAAAGACGATAAGAGTCCCTGTCCATATGATGGAATTCTATAACAAGGTTACGAAGGCATCTCGGGATCTGACGCAGCAGCTCGGAAGAGATCCAGGCAATGAAGAGATCGCCCAGAGTCTCGGCGTTACGGGAAAGAAAGTTGAAGAGGTGTTCAGGGCGATACAGGATCCCATACCGCTCCAGACCCTTGTGGGTGAGGAAGATACGGAACTCGAGGACTTTATCGGTGACACGAACACTCCCTCTCCTTATACTGACGCGGAAAAGAATGATCTCACCGAGAAGATTCTGCGGGTTCTTGACACCCTGAGTCCGAAGGAGGTTGCGGTCATACGGATGAGATTCGGTATCGGAGTTGACCGGGATCATACCCTGGAAGAGGTTGGAAAGTATCTTTCCCTGACGAGGGAGAGGGTGAGGCAGATAGAGGCAAAGGCGCTGCGGAAACTGAAGCACAGTTCGAGACAGAAGGCATTAAGGATCCTGACAGCTGCGTGAGATAATCCTGTGGCCGCTTTACCGATGCATTGAGGGTTTTTGAAGCATTTCCCGGCTTTGCGCGAATCCGCTTGAGGGAGACTTTTTCTCGCATTGGTTCGATTAGCTCCCTTATAGACAGTCTCGAGAATCACTGTCGCGGGCTGTCTCTGCTCGTCTTTATTAAATCGGCCGAATATTCTACAATAACGGAAAACCAGGCAGGAGGAATTGGGTATGCTTTCTGAGCGGGCGAGAAATATAAAGCCTTCACCGACCCTCACGATAGATGCCAAGGCAAAGGCGATGAAGGCATCGGGTCAGGATGTCATCAACTTTGGTGTCGGTGAACCCGATTTCGATACCCCGGAGAACATCAAGGAGGCGGCGCTAAAGGCCCTGCGGGACGGTTTCACGAAATACACTCCCGTCGGCGGCATCGATCCGCTCAAGGACGCGATCATCGAGAAGTTCAGGAAGGACAACAGCCTTGAATACACCCGGGAAGAGGTGATCGTATCGTGCGGGGCCAAGCACAGTCTCTATAATGTGGCTCAGGCGCTCTATGGACCGGGAGACGAGGTGGTCGTTCCTTCCCCTTACTGGGTCTCCTATCCGGATCAGGTCATCCTGAACGACGGAACACCGGTGATCGCCGAGACTCACGAGAGAGATTCCTTCATGCTCAGTCCTGATACGCTCGAATCACGCATCACGAAGAGGACGAGGGCCTTAATCCTGAACTCGCCGTCGAACCCGACCGGTCTGACCTATGACAGAAAGGCCCTCGAGAAGATAGCCGAAGTCGCCCTGAGACACCGACTCTACGTGATCTCCGACGAGATTTACGAAAAGCTTCTCTATGATGGAGCGGAACACGTGAGCATCGCATCCCTGTCGAAGGAGATGAAAGAGAGGACAATCGTCGTAAACGGTCTCTCGAAGTCACACGCCATGACGGGATGGAGGATCGGCTATGCGGCGGGCCCGAAAGAGATCATCAAGGCGATGACGAATATCCAGAGCCAGTCTACGTCCAATCCGAATTCTATAGCCCAGAAGGCTGGTGTCGAGGCCCTCACCGGCCCCCAGGATTCTGTCGGTCGGATGCGTCAGGAGTTTGACAAAAGGAGGAGGTTCCTCGTTTCCGAACTGAACGCGATACCGGACGTCAGCTGCATAAGACCGACAGGGGCCTTCTATGCATTCCCGAAGACCTCCGGAGTCTATGGAAGATCCGTCAACGGGAGGTCCATATCCTCGTCTGCCGACCTTGCGATATATCTCCTTGAGGAAGCGAATGTCGCCGTTGTTCACGGTGCTGCCTTCGGAGACGATAACTACGTGAGGCTTTCTTACGCCACATCTATGGAGAATCTGAAGAGGGGTGTCGAGAGGATTCGGGAGGCGCTCTCGAGACTGAAATAGTATCGAGACGTTTCCCGGCACGATCGATATGCCCCAGGAATTTGCGAAGCGGGAGTGAGTCTATAGCGGGCTGATGACGGCCGACTGGTGATCCTTTGGAAAATTTTCGCTCCGGATA
>DASPUT010000083.1 GCA_035622735.1 Thermodesulfovibrionales bacterium
TATCGTGCGTCTCACCCGCGTAGATAATCTTTTTGCCGGAGATCCTCTCGGTTATATCGGATAAGGTCGTCGTCTTCGCCAGCTCGATTCCGAGAACGGGTTCCCTTATAGGCATGATCCATCCCCTTTCGCTTTCAGCTATCGTCTTCTCAGTATTTCTTCCTCCCTCAAAGGCAAGGAGACTGTATTTGCCGTAATGGAGGAGCTTCGGCAGCGCTGCCCTGACTTCTTCTCGCGAAGCGCCGTCAACGATCGCGATGACCTTTGACACGTCGAGGGGGTTCTTTTTTACCGCGATAACAAAACCGGGAAAAGGTTTTTCTATATCGCCGAAGAGTCTCCTTACGAGGGGGTTCCCATATCCCAGGATTACTCCAGAGGTCCTCCGTAGGTCTTCATCCCTCATCTCTTCGTACTTCCTTGGCGTAAAGCCCCTCTCGCTGAAGAACTCGATCGCGTAGGGGTAGGTTGAATCTTCCTTTTCCCCGAAAGGCAGTATGAGAAAACCCTTCTTTTCTCCGAGGAGTTCAGCGATGACAGGAGGTATCTCTTTCTCGGCAAGCCTCCTGAATAGGTCGTAGTTTTTGTCGATGATCATTTTCTCCGGGTTTCCGCCGCTGGCGATTTCGAAGTGCTGTTTCTTCTCGTTCACCGTCATGGTCTCTTCAGTCTGTTGACTCCTTGCCTTTATCGAAAGAGGTATATTCAAAGTGTAGAGATATCCGTTCTGGGCAACATCAAAGGAAACAGCCGACTGAAGACCCCTCGGACTTACCGATAGATCCTTAATCGCGAGGAGCGGATATCCCTTTTCATCGACCCACTGCCTGAAGAACCAGCCCAGTTCCCTCCCCGTGGTTTTCTCGAAAACAGTCCTTATGTCGTCCCAGGATGCCCTCCGGAAACGTTCGGCCTCAACAAAGCTCTTTAATGACTTAGAGAACGGCTCTTCACCGATAAGCCCCTTGAGCATGTGGAATACCATCGACGCCTTTCCGTAACCGACCGCCTTCGATGCGAAATCGGTCCGCGACCGGAAATCCCTGAGAGGAAAGTCATTCTCATCATTGACGTAGCTCTCAAAGTCGATAAGTATCTGTTTTCGGTACTGCCAACCTCGTCCCTCCCGTTCTTCGTAGAAGTGGTCGGCGAGGTACGTGGTCAATCCTTCCGCCCAATTGCCCTTCTCGTAGTCTACGTAGACGAGATTTCCGAGCCACTGGTGGAGTATCTCGTGCCCGAGGGATGTCCTGACGATGAAGGGAAGCCGTATTACGTCCTGACCGAGGAGCGTGAAGGTCGGCATCGAATATCCGGTGGGGAGAAAATTCTCGACAACTGAAAACCTCTTGAACGGGAATTCCCCGATGATGCCTTGATAGAGTTCGAGGTATTTCTTTGTGTGTTCCAGATAGGTATCAGCAAGTCCGCTGTCCTCGGGGAAGAAATAGCCGTATAATTCGGTGTCCCTAAAGCGGTCTCTTCTTACGGTGAACCTGGCGGCGATGAAACTTGTGCCGTCAAGGGGATGTCGAAACGTGAAGGAGAAGAGATTTCCTTCAGTTCTTTCCTGCCTCTCTATCTCCTCGGCCTCGGAGACGGCAGTAAGATCTTTCGGCACGAGCGCGCTCAGCCTATGATAGACGAGACCCTCAGGGGAAGGATACCAGCTGCCGGTGAGTAATATGCCTTTTTCATCGATGATGCAGGAGGTATTCTGCTCCGACGAGCACTCGTACTCTATTTCGATAATACTCTCTCTCGCCACGTTAACTTTCAGGTATCCCTCTGTGAAGACAGGCTTCAGGGAATCGCCATTGAGCTTCACGGAAAGCACCTTCAGTCCACCGGTCCGGATGAGGGTATCATCTTCATGAGGAAACCTAATCTTCGAAATACCCTTCATCGTCTTTCTTCCCATATCAAAGGTCAGTGATGTAACGATTTCGGGCAATCCTTCAGAGAATGCCAGCTGGGGGAACGCAAGGAGCGAGACAATCATCATGCCGAGTATTAATGCCACGACCGACTGCAATCCCTGAATGTGTCTTTTCATGGCATGTAAAACACTATAACAAAAATGAGCGGGATAAACCATCGGTGGTTCTCTTCATCGGTGACATAGCGCGAGGAAAAAAAGGAAGGGCACTGTTTCATCCCTTCCCTTTTCTTCCTATTCGTTACCTCGCTGACTTCCTCAGGCCTTATGACATTTCCCGCACTCTGAAACTGGTGTAGCGGCGGTACCGTTATGACAGCCCCCGCAGAACTTCCCCTTGTTCATATCGTCCATCGTCATTTTGCCTTGACTCTTCTTCATGGCAAAAAATTTTGTATGGCAGTCATTACAGGGAAACATCGCCGTGTGGAATTTGTGACTGAAGACCACGTCACCGATCCCTTCGACCTTGTAGCGGAGATCCTTATCGAATGCTTTCATATCATGGCATCGTGCGCACTCCGCCGAAGCGAAGGCCCGCTTCCCGTTGTGGCACTTCCCGCAGTACATTCCCTTATAAAGAGCATCCATGGTTATCACCGTCGACCCTTTTTTCATCGGAAATATCCCGAGATGGCATTCCCGGCACCCTAACTTCGCGTGGAATTCATGGTCGTATTTGACAGGGAACGCTGAGGCGGCGAAGGAGAAGGTCTTCAGACTATGACAATCCTTGCAGACCTCTGTGTGGATCTCCATCGGATGATGTCCCGTAAAGGTATGGCACTGGTTACAGTGATACCCCGCGTCTCTATGAAGCATATGGGGAAATACCCCTTTCCCCCGTGAGGAGAATCTTTCGTATGAGTGGCACTTGAAACAGGGGATCTCAGCCGCTGCCTGATCCCTCGTAACAAACCGCTCGGTTCGGGGCTGCTTTTCTCCGCCTTTCTCTTTTTCGACGTGGGAAGAACAGGAGACAAAGAGCATAAGGAGACTGACGTATATGACCCACCTCATCCCATTACCCTCCATGTCGCGCCTTAAGAACCTTTCCGGTTCTCGAAGGACCCGGGGTTTTCCTTACGCTCGAGTTCGTATTCGAGGGGGTGTTCGTGCTTCCACTCCTCTACGGGCATTCTCCCGGTTATCCAGAGCGTATGCATCGGGAACTTCTCCAGCGTGAGGTGCTCGTTATAGAAGTGAATGAAGAGGATGAATACGATGGCGAGAAGGGCCTCATCACTATGAAGGACCGACAGGAGTTCCCATATCCAGTTCAGGCTCCACTGTGGGAAGAGATGCTGCGCCTGAATCGGGAATGCAAGTGCAAGTCCTGAAAGACCGATAATCCCCATGCCCCAGAAGACCGCCCAATAATCGAACTTCTGCAGATAGTTGAATCTTCCGAATCGGGGTTTTTCACTGCTCAATCCCAAGAAATAGCGGATGTTCATGACAAAATTCTCTATATCGCTCGGTACGGGTACTATCGTTGTCGTCGGATGGAACCGCGTCTTTCCCGTGCCCAAGAGGTAGAAGAGGTAGAGAACATGCCAGATAAAGTCGAAGATCATCGTGACCCCTGCTATCCTGTGGATGAGCCCTGCCATCTTCGCGCCGCCCCACATCCTGACCAGCCAGCTTGCATGCTCTAGTGTCGGCTCGGGGTATTTCATCGCCCAACCGGTGAATGCGAGCAGTATGAATGTTACCATGAGGATTATATGCTGAAGCCTGAATGTCAGGTTGAAGCGGTAATACTCGGGTGCCTTTTCCTTAGTCATGGGATTTCTCCTTTCTTTTCCTGAAGAAGCGGTCTCTTATGTCTGATAAGGCGCTGAGCGTCACATGGCTGATAATGAAGATGAAGACAGAAACAGTCAGGACAATCAGGAATTTTTCGCCATAGTAGGGTATCGGGTTGTCCTTCCCTGCAGGCTTATGGGTCACCGCGGTCACGAATTTCTTGGTTGCGCCGGGGTGACATTTGCCACAGGTCTCCGCCCTTCTTTGCCATGAAACCGGGGATGCTGGGTCGTCCCATTTCCTGATGTCGTGGGAACCGTGACAATTAACGCATTCCGGGGCATCCGGATGTCCCAGCCTATATTTTCTCCCGTGAAAGTTTTCCTTGTACATCTCTATGATGTACGACCCGAGGCCGTACTTCTTCATCATCTCATCGTTGTAGTGGCACTTGCCGCACGTCTCGACGACGTTCCACCGATTGACCATGGACTCCTTCGACTTGGTCGGCATGATATAATGTGCTGAACCATGACAATCGAGACAGAAGGCGCCGTCTTTCTGCTTCTTTTCGACGATATTCTTGCCGTGTGCGCTTCCCAATACCGCCTTATAGGTATCACTATGACATTCACTGCACGCCGCGTAGGCCGTGGGGTCTGTCCCTGCTTTCGGAGATATGAGGTTCGCTGTTTCCGCCACCTCTCTTGAGACCTCCCCCTTCGGAGATTCATGGGGGTTGTCTCTGAAGGCCTTATGGCATGTCGTACATCCGAGTGTGCCATGAACAGACTTGGAGAAACGTTCCTCGTCGATATTGACTTCGATGATGGATCCTTTCTCCGTCTTGACCTTCCCTTTCATGGAACTGTGACAGGCCAGACAGGTGAAGGTGTCGGCAGATGCCGGCAGCGAAGGAAATGAGAGTAATGCCGGCAGGAGCATCAGTGCGAGTAAAAACTTTTTCATATCTCCTCCTCTTTATGAGAGTCTGATTTATGCGAGCCTGACAGACAATGTCGCCATGAGGCAGATACAGGGTATCTGCGGGGTGTCGGGAATCGTGAACCGCGGTTCATCTCGTCTGTACTTTCCATTCACAATTATAAGTTCATCTTATAAAAACAAAAGATTTTACAATTTACCTTTTGGATTTTCAAGTGAAAAGTTTGATGCTTTTATAAATTTACATGATTCGTGAATCCTGCAGACAGAGGGCGATGATAAAAGGGAAGGGACGATAAAATTGGACATATGGTATCGTGGTCGAGAAAAGAAGGATTCCAAATCCACGAGATGGGGACCTTATCCCCATCTCGTGGTGAGGTCTATTCAGTAACTTTCACTTCGGCAGTCTCTGCCGGCGCCTTTTCCTTAAGAGCGGCTGAAACCGCTTCTGCCAGATAACCTGCTGCTGTCCCCAATACAGCCCCTGCCACGATGCTCATGAACCCCACACACGTGATCCCCATGAGTATCCCGACCGCCGTCGCTACCCTCAGCAACACCGTGGCCTGCAGTGGC
>DASPUT010000084.1 GCA_035622735.1 Thermodesulfovibrionales bacterium
AGTCAGTGATCGGAAGGGAGGCGAGGAGGCAGATACTCGATGCTGAAGGGAGGCTTCCCGACTATCTCATCGCATGCGTCGGCGGGGGCAGCAATGCAATGGGGCTTTTCCACGCATTTTCAAACGATCCGGTGAGAATGATCGGTGTCGAGGCGGGAGGGAGAGGCATAGAGAGCGGCGAGCACGCTGCGCGGTTCGCAGGGGGCTCGCTCGGAGTCTTTCAAGGAACGAAGACCTTTCTCCTCCAGGATGAGGCAGGCAACGTGCTCGGCACGCACTCTGTTTCTGCGGGCCTGGACTATGCTGCCATCGGGCCGGAGCATTCCTTTTTGAAGGATTCCGGGCGGGTCGAGTACACGTATGCAACCGACGCGGAGGCGTTGGCGGCCTTTGAACTCCTTTCAAAAAAAGAAGGGATCATCCCCGCCCTTGAATCCGCCCATGCTATAGCCGGCGCAGTGAAACTCGCCCCGCGAGTTCCCGGAGAAGGGGTCGTGATTATTAATCTGTCGGGCCGCGGGGATAAGGACGTGCAGCAGGTTGCGCGACTCAAGGGGATCGAGATCTGCTGAGTCTTGAGGATTTTGGGGATGAATAGGATAGAAGCCACATTCAAGAAGCTGCGGAGGCAGCATAAGAAGGCCTTCATACCGTATATCATGGCGGGAGACCCCTCCCCCGAGAAGACGAGGGAGACGGTCCTCCTCTTCGCGCGATGCGGAGCGGACCTTGTCGAGCTCGGCGTACCCTTCACCGACCCTCTTGCGGACGGGCCGACCATTCAACGGGCTGCAGAGAGGGCATTACAGGCCGCTGTCACGCTGCGAACAGTTATCGGCCTTGTACGGGAGCTGAGAAAGGATACCGAGATACCGCTGATCCTCATGACCTATTACAACCCCGTCTATAAATATGGCGATGCAATGTTCGTCAGGGATGCGGTTGAAGCCGGAGTCGACGGTGTCATCATCCCCGACCTCCCCGTTGATGAGGCGGGTGACCTCATGAGGCTTTCGAAGGAGGCGGGCCTTGCCACGATATTTCTCCTTGCGCCGACATCTACGGAAGACCGGATGAAAAAAGCGGCAAAGGCGTCACAGGGGTTTATCTACTATGTCTCGATGACCGGGATAACAGGCTCCCGACTTTCCGTTGATGCTTCACTGAAAGAGTCCCTCGAAGCCGTGCGCAGGCTCACGAAAAAGCCTGTTGCCGTAGGTTTCGGCATCTCGACTCCGGAGGAAGCTGTTTCCGTCGCAGAATTCGCCGACGGAATCATAGTCGGCAGCGCCCTTGTGAAGAGATTGCATGAGGCGCCCGAGGGTCTCGAAGAATTTGTTTTGGAGTTGCGGAGGGCGATTCGGTAGATGTCCGCAGGGTGCAGTGAAAGTATCGAAGAGGCAAACAACTGAATTATGGCCTGGTTCAAGAAGACAAGGGAACAGAAGATAGAAAAGAAGGTCAAGATCCCCGAGGGGTTGTGGGTGAAGTGCGAGAACTGCAAGGAGATCGTCTATAAGAAGGAGATAGAGAAGAATCTGAAAGTCTGTCCGAAATGCAATTACCATTTCCGGATCAGCGCACGGGAGCGACTCACGCTCACGATCGACGACGGGAGCTTCGTCGAGACGAATGCGGATCTTACGTCGGGAGATCCCCTGAATTTCAAAGATACGCTCTCATACAGAGAGAGGATTAAGGAGAGCAGGAAGAGAAGCGGTCTCAATGAGGCTGTAATCACCGGTGAGGCGCTTATTGAGGGGTACCCGGTCGTAGTAGCGGTTATGGATTTTTCTTTTCTTGGGGGCAGCATGGGCTCTGTTGTCGGCGAGAAGATCGTGAAGGCAGCCGAACTGGCGATCGAAAAAAAGGTCCCCCTGATAACCGTGGCATCTTCGGGAGGCGCGAGGATGCAGGAAGGGATCTTTTCCCTCATGCAGATGGCGAAGTCATCGGCCGCCATGGGGAGACTGAAGGACGGGGGCATACTCTTCATATCGATACTCGCGGACCCGACCTTCGGCGGCGTCACCGCCAGTTTTGCCATGCTGGGGGACATCATCATAGCCGAACCGAAGAGTCTTATCGGCTTTGCGGGCCCCCGGGTAATCGAGCAGACGATTAAACAGCAGCTGCCGGAGAATTTCCAGAGGGCTGAATTCTTACTCGAACACGGAATGATCGATATGGTGGTCGATCGGAAGGTCATGAGGGAAACCCTTGCGGCCCTCCTCAGCCATCTTTCGTCCGTTCCAAAACAGCCCCAAGCTTCCTGAGCTTTTCCTCGATCTTCTCGTACCCCCTGTCGAGATGGTAGAGCCGGTGAATCGTGGTCTTTCCCTCGGCCGCGAGGCCGGCGACAATAAGGGAGGCGCTCGCCCTGAGGTCTGTCGCCATGACGTCGGCGCCCCTGAGCGTCGGGACCCCCTTTACGGTGGCGATGCCCCCCTCAATATCGATATCCCCGCCCATCCTTCTCAGTTCAGCCACGTGCATGAAACGGTTTTCGAATATCGTCTCTCTTATGACGCTCGTCCCCTGCGCAACGCACATGAGTGCCATGAACTGGGCCTGCATATCAGTCGGGAAACCCGGATAAGGCATCGTCTTTATATCCTGGGCGATAGGCCTCTGGGGGCCGAGGAGACGGATGGAATGGTGGTCTTTCTCGATCGTCGACCCCGCCTCCCCGAGTTTCGTGATCAGGGCGTCGTTATGCTCCGGAAGACAATTCCTGATACGGATATCGCCGCCGGTTATGGCGGCAATGGTCATGAATGTCCCGGCCTCGACCCTGTCGGGTATAACATCGTGCGTCAGCGGTCTGAGCTCATTCACCCCTTCGATCTCTATGGCACTTTCTCCCGCGCCTTTCACCCGCGCTCCCATCGAATTGAGGGCATTAGCAAGATCGATGACTTCGGGCTCTCTCGCTGCATTTTCGATGAGCGTGGTACCATCGGCGAGCGAGGCCGCCATCATCAGGTTCTCCGTGCCGGTCACCGTAGGAATATCGAAATAGATCACATCGCCCCTGAGTCTCTTCGCGCTCGCGAGGACGTATCCCTCCTCAAGCTTTATCTCCGCTCCGAGTTTCTTGAGTCCCATGAGGTGGAGGTCGATCGGCCTCGCACCGATCGCGCAACCGCCCGGGAGGGAAACCTTTGCTGTGCCCTCGCGCGCCAGAAGGGGTCCGATAACGAGGACCGACGCACGCATCGTCTTGACGAGATCATAGGGAGCCGTGTAATTGCTGATCTTCTCCGTGCTGATGGTGAGACGCCCCGCCTCATAGTGAAGGGCGGCGCCGAGGTTCTTCAGGAGTTTCCCCATGGTCTTGACATCCGCGAGGTCAGGGATCCTGTTAACGACGCTCTCCCCTGAGGCGAGTAAGGACGCAACCATGATGGGCAGCGCAGCGTTTTTTGCACCGCTGATCTCTACCTCACCTTTCAGCTTCACCCCGCCTTGTATTACGAGTTTATCCATAAAAGAAAATGGAATGCTCCTTCAGATCATAGGAGCCCTTGGCGTCATGAAGATAATTATACCCTAAGATGGAGGGCGAGGTCATATGTGTCATCATTATCGGAAATTCGCTCGATGTCCTCTCAGCCTTTCCTTGCAGGAGAAACTGCGCCGGTCATCACGGACGGATGCGCGTTAAGGTTTCTCGATCTTGCACGCGCGATTTCGAGCGTCTTAACAAAAAGAGGTTGACAGTCCATAGAGGTTATACTAAGATGAAATTGTGAAAAAAGTGCTATTTTTTCTCATTGCCTTCACCATCGTCATCTCTTTTCTCCATACGCGGAACGCTCTTGCTGCTATCTACAAATATGTGGACCACAATGGGACAATCTGCTTTTGTGACAATCTTTATTCGATTCCCGAAAAATACAGAAAGAGTGCCGTCATCGTGAAGAATGATTCGGAACGGTTGGACAAACAGTCTCCCGAGCAAAAATCGGGGGAGGCGGATAGCGGTGTTCCGGGACCTGACAAGCGGGATGCGTATATCGGTAAGCAAACGGTGAAGGATGTGGTGAGGAACGTTCGTGAAGGCAGATTGCTCCATTCGATCGTGGTCTTCATAGGATTCCTCGCTGTCTTCATAGGTATCGGAAAGGCGGCGAACTCGCTGAACCGAAAGCGTCTCGGTACTGTTCTCAGATTTATCCTCACGCTCGGAGTCATCGTCTATCTCTTCTTTGCTTATTCCCGGGAACTTTCGGATACCTATGCGGTGATGAAGGAAGAACTGTCCGACGCGAAGATTCTGATTGAAGAAAAGAATAAAAAGGCGGACGAAGTCGTAAAAGAATCATCGGAAAGACCGATCGTGCTGAAATAATTTCGTTTTGCAAGACTTCCTGAACGACCTTCAGGAAAGTCTGTCGGGCAGCCTGCTCCGACCCTCCCGAGCGCCAAAAGATTGATTTTTCAGGCCTTTTCGGGTATCATTTCTCTATGGAAACGAGGAAAATCCTTGAAGAATCGGGTCATTACCTGATGAATACCTATAAGAGGTTTCCTCTCGTCCTCAGGAAGGGAAGGGGCATGAGGGTCTGGGGTTCCGACGGCAAGGAATACCTCGATTTTGTCGGGGGCATAGCGGTGAACGTTCTCGGACACTGCCACCCGAAGGTTGTGGTGGCCCTACAGAAACAGGCACAGAGGCTTCTCCATGTATCCAATTACTATCACAATGAGCCCCAGATCAGACTCGCGAGGCTGCTTGTTGAGCATTCCTTCGCAGATAAGGTCTTTTTCTGCAACTCTGGTGCGGAGGCGAACGAGGCCGCGATAAAACTCGCAAGGAAATATGCGAAGGAAAACCTCTCGGGCCACCGCTTCGAGATAATTACGGCACTGAACTCGTTCCATGGAAGAACGCTCGCGACCCTTACCGCTACGGGGCAGCTGAAATTCCAGAAGGGTTTCGAACCGCTGCTCCCTGGGTTCAGACATGTGGATTTTAATGATCTTGAAGAGCTGAAGAAGGCGGTAACGACCGAGACTTGTGCCGTGATGCTTGAGCCGATACAGGGCGAGGGCGGAGTGAAACTGCCGGGGCCTGATTATCTCAAGGGTGTCCGCGAACTATGCGACAAGCATAAGATACTGCTCATACTCGACGAAGTCCAGACCGGGATGGGCAGAACGGGAAGGCTCTTCGCGTATGAAAACTACGGTATCACACCGGACATCGTGACCCTTGCGAAGGGGCTCGGCGGCGGAGTTCCGATTGGCGCGATGCTCGCAGTCGATAAGGTCGCCTCTGTCTTCGTTCCGGGAGACCATGGTTCGACCTTCGGAGGTAATCCCTTCTCCTGCGCTGCCGGTGTGGCGACCATGGAGACCCTTCTCGAGGACGGATTTATCCTTGATCAGTGCAGAAGGATGGGGTCATATTTTCTCAAGGGACTCGAGGAACTGAAGAAGGAGCACCCTAACGCGGTCGCCGATGTCAGGGGGGCGGGGCTCCTCGTCGCGATGGAGATGACGCGGGAATGCACCCCCATCGTGAACGCCTGCATGGAGCGGGGGGCGCTCATTAACTGCACATCGGGAAATGTACTGAGGTTTATGCCTCCGCTGATCGTTCAGGAAAAGGAAATTGACCATTTACTCGACATCCTCGACGACATCCTCGGGAGGGCATCATGAAGAGAGATTTCCTGACCCTCTGGGATTTATCTTCTGAAGAGATTTCTGCGGTCCTCGACAGGGCCCTCAAACTGAAGTCGGGAGAGGGAACAATGACCTGTCCCCTCATCGGGAGGAGCATCGGCCTTCTTTTTGAAAAGCCGTCGACACGGACGAGGGTATCGTTCGAGACGGGTATCTATCAACTAGGGGCGCAGCCGATATCACTCCACTCCGGTGAACTCCAGATCGGAAGGGGAGAGACGGTGGGAGATACGGCGAAAACGCTCTCGCGATACCTGAGCGGCATTGTGATCAGGACCTATGCCCATGCAAGGCTTGAAGCGTTCGCTTCTTCCGCCTCCGTACCGGTTATCAACGGCCTCTCCGACCTTCATCACCCCTGTCAGATCCTTGCCGACCTCATGACGATACTCGAAAAGAAGGGAAGGTTGAAGGGTATTCGCCTTGCCTATATCGGCGACGGTAACAATGTGGCGAATTCGCTCATAGAGGCCGCCGTCAGGATGGAGCTGAGTCTCGTATTGGCATGCCCTGAGGGATATGAACCTCATTCCGATATTCTTGACAAGGCGAGGGAGACTGCTAAGGGTGAGATCATCATCCTCAGGGACCCTCGGGAGGCTGCAGGCAGGGCCGATGTCATCTATACCGATGTGTGGGTCAGCATGGGACAGGAAAAGGAGGCTGGGGAGAGGGTGACCAAGTTCAGACCTTATCAGATTAACGATTCGCTCCTTTCCTGCGCCAAGGGAGACGTTATCGTGCTCCACTGCCTCCCTGCGCATCGCGGAGAGGAGATCACCGACGATGTTATGGATGGCCCCCACAGCGTGGTCTTTGACCAGGCCGAAAATAGGCTTCATGCGCAGAAAGCCCTCATGGAGTTTCTGATCAGGTAGGTTGGAAAACAGACTTTCCATAATTCCCCTCGGAGGCGTTGAGGAGATAGGCCTCAACTCCACAGTCTTCGAATATGCCGACGACATGATCATCGTTGATGCCGGGCTGATGTTCCCGGAAGAGGATATGCTCGGTCTCGACTTCGTCATTCCCGATTTCTCCTACGTCATCGAGAACAGAGAGAAGGTCCGCGGGATAGTGATCACCCACGGGCATGAGGATCATACCGGCGCCCTGCCGTTCCTGTTGAGGGAGTTCGCCTCTGCGAAGGCAAGAAGACATGACTCGGACGACGATGAGAGAGAGATCGATATCCCCATCTACGGGACCCCCCTGACCCTCGGTTTCATACGAGAGAAACTGGCCGAATACCGCCTCGAAGATGTGAGACTCATCCCGGTGAGTCCGAGAGGGACGATACAGCTCGGCTATTTTTCGGTGGAGTTCCTGAGGGTTACCCATAGCATCGTCGATGGAGTCGGCCTTTGCATCAATACCCCCTTGGGGAGGATTATCCATACCGGCGACTTTAAGCTCGATCCGACGCCCGTGGACGGCCAGCTCATGGACTTCCACAGGTTCGCCGAGTACGGCGAGAAGGGCACCCTCCTCATGCTCTCCGACAGCACGAATGCGGAAAAGGGAGGGTTCACCTTTTCCGAGAAGGAGGTGAGGAGGGCCTTCGAGGACATCTTCTCGAAGACAAGGGGGAGGATCATCATCGCCACGTTCGCGTCGAACATTCACCGGATACAGCAGGCGATCGATGTTGCCGGGATGTTCGGGCGAAAGGTCATCCTCTGCGGAAGGAGCATGGTCTCCAATTCCCAGATAGCCCTCGACCTCGGCTATCTCAGGATCCCTCCGGACACCTGGCTGAGACTGGAAGATATCAATACCCTGAAGGATGATGAGATCGTGATCATCACCACCGGCAGTCAGGGTGAGCCGATGAGCGTCCTTTCGAGGATAGCAACGGGAGAACACAAGATCATAAAGGTCCAGAAGGGCGATACGGTAATACTCTCCGCGAAGATCATTCCGGGCAATGAGCGCTCCATCGGGAGGATCATCAATCACCTCTTCAGACACGGCGCAAACGTCATTTACGAAAAGGTCTCCGAGATCCATGTATCCGGGCATGCCTCGAAGGAGGAACTGAAACTCATGCTGAATATGGTCCGGCCGAAGTACTTCATGCCGATCCACGGAGAATACCGGCACCTTGCCTATCACGCCATGCTCGCCGACAAGGTCGGCATACCCGAAGACCATATATTCATCCTCGAAAACGGAGAGGTCCTCGAAATCTCCGATACGGAAGCGAGACGGGGCGGCAAGATAGCTGCGGGAAGGGTCTTCATAGACGGCAAGGGCATGGGTGATGTGGAGGATATGGTCTTGCGTGACAGGCGGCGGCTGGCCCACGACGGTATCGTGCTGATCCTCGTTACCATAGAGAAACTTACCGGGACCGTTGTTTCAGGGCCCGAGATAATCTCGAGAGGTTTTATCTTCGAGGATGCGTCTCCTGACGTGATCAACGATGTGAAGGAACTCGTCACGAATACCTTGAAGGACCTTGACAGGGCGATTATCACCGACACCTTACTCCTCCAGGCGAGGCTCCGGAGTGTTCTCAAAAAGTATCTCAGGAACACCATGGAGCGGAGGCCGATGATCATGCCCCTCATCGTTGAAGTATAGGGTAACCGGGTTCTCAATGCCTTCCTCCCGCCTCTGATTCTCCCTTATTGACACCTTGCCGAAAGGGCGGTACAGTATTTTCATAGAAACGTCATGGTGCCGGTCCGAACCGGCCGAGAAAGGGGAACTCTTATGATGTGCGGTCTTTCGCAGCTCGACGCGAAAAAACTCGAGACGATCAAATCGATGGAACAGACGATGGGAAAGACACTGCTCGCTTACACCTGCCATGATTTTAAACCCGCTGCATTGAACGAGAAGGAACTTCGCGAGATGCAGGAGATGGAGAAGAAGTTAGGGGTCATTCTGGTCGCCGTAAAAACATAGGACTTTTGTTCCCGACGGCGAGCCCGACGTCCCTCTCAATTCCTGCCTGCCGAGGTTTCCGGGGGAGCGCTGTCCTAAGCCGATTCCCGCATGCGGGCTCTTCATCCCAGCACCTCCTTCCGGTGACATGGCCGGGCTTCGATTTGGTATAATCACTCAAGATGAATGAGCGGATAGCGCGGATACGTCGGGAGATCGTCGGTGTTGGTTCTCTCCTAGGTGCTCTCTACCTCGCCTTGAGCCTTGGTACCTACTCGCAATGGGATTCTTCACTTGTCGTCTTCACGTCGCTCCCGACACATAACTGGGGCGGCCTCGTCGGTTCCCATATTTCCGATTTCCTCATTACGGCTGTCGGAATTCCGGCATTTGTCCTTCCCATAGCCCTCATTTTCTATGGGATGAAGAAATTACTCGGGAAGACCGGCCACAGGATCTATGTCCTGGGCACGGCCCTTTTCATCCTATCCTCGTCGGTTTTCGCGGCCCTCATCGTTTCGACCTTTCCCGTTCTCGCTGCTGATAATGCCGGAGGCGTGATCGGTTCCGTCTCCTCTGAGCTCTTGAAGAGGCTGCTCTCGCTTCCCGGGGCTTACCTGGTCACCCTTGCTTTCTGGCTTTCCTCGATAATTATCCTGAGCCCTGTCTCCCTCGTGGAGACGATCCTGAAGAGATCGGAGGGAAAAGCCGGAGGGGATGGCGGGCCGGTAGCGGAACTCGAGGTGCTTCAGCCTCCCCTCGTATTAGACAGTTATCCGCCGGGCGAAGAGCCGCTCATCCATGGCGAATCCATCTCTCTCGGGGCTCCCGAGCCCGATTCACCGAAGCAGAGGACGGGGAACGACGGCCTTAAGGCTCTTCATGAAGAAGGGAAAACAGATTTCAAGGGCGACTATCAATTGCCTCCCCTGGAGCTTCTCCGGGCCCCTGACCCCATAGCGAGGCCCGCGCGGGATGAGAT
>DASPUT010000085.1 GCA_035622735.1 Thermodesulfovibrionales bacterium
AATGACCTCCCGTCCCTGCTCCGCCATCTCCTCGATGAGCACCCCTTCCACACCCTCAATCTTCAGAAGCTCCGACACGGCATTCTCCACGTCCTGCATGCTATTCAAGCCTAGCCTGACTCCCTTGATGTCGCTCTTCGATGCGATCGAGGATGAAGAGACCTTTGCGACGAGCGGAAACCGCAGATCACGCAAAGACGGAATTTCGGGACCTCCTCCCATGAATACTCCCTTCGGGATAGGAATCCCAACCTCCTTTAGAAGCCCTTTCACGTCATGTTCAAGAAAGATTTCTTTCGACTTGTTCCGTCCAAGAAAGGTTTTCAGAATCTCCTCGACCATCCTCCCTCCAACTTTTCTTCATTATATCACGCGCAGCGAGTTTCATAAGCCATTTACAAAACGCAAAAGCTGCCTTGTTGGATGAGCGATAAATATGTGTTACCATTTCTTTAAGATATGGTAACTCTGTCGAAGCCTTGATAGAAGGATCACAAGGCAAAGGAAGTCAGGGAATAGAGGGGTGGTCTCTTGGCAGAAATGATAAAGAACCTCATTGACGGGAAATGGGAAGATGCCTCCTCAGGAGAGACCTTTGAAAGCATTAACCCCGCCGACACCGGTGAGAAGTTAGGGTTGGTCGCCAAATCAACGCACGCAGATATAGACAGGGCCCTAAAAGCAGCGCGGAACGCGTTCAAGACATGGAGGCTCATCCCTGGACCGAAGAGGGGTGATATACTCTTCAGGGCCGCGGAAATACTGACAAGGAGAAAACAGGAATTGGGGGAGCTCGTGACCCGGGAGATGGGAAAGGTCCTGCCCGAGGCTCTCGGCGATGTCCAGTCGGCAATCGCGACTACCTATTACATGGCAGGCGAGGGAAGGAGGCTTTCCGGCGAGACGGTCCCTTCAGAGCTTCCGGAGAAAGACTGCAAGTCCGTCAGGGTTCCTGTCGGCGTTTGTGCCGTGATAACGCCATGGAATTTCCCCGTGGCCATCCCTGCATGGAAAATGATGCCTGCGCTCGTCTCCGGGAATACCGTCGTCCTCAAACCCAGCAGTTATACCGCGGCATGTGCGACAAAGCTCGGTGAAATCCTCCTCGAAGCAGGCCTCCCAGCAGGCGTCTTGAATATCTTACACGGCAGGGGAGAAGAGACCGGCGAATATCTTGCGACTCACCACGAGGTAGATGCTCTCTCCTTCACCGGTTCTACCGAGGTGGGTACGAGGCTCGCCGCGAGATGCACGGAACTCGGGAAAAAGGTCTCCTGCGAGATGGGAGGCAAAAACGCGATCATCGTCATGGACGATGCCCGTCTCGAACTCGCCGTCGAAGGCGCGGTCTGGTCCGGCTTCGGAACAACAGGACAGAGGTGCACCTCGGCGAGTCGTTTAGTCGTCCACGAAAAGATTTATGAGAGATTTTTCGATCTCTTCAAGACTGCCGCATCGAAACTGAAGATCGGCAACGGTCTCAGCAGAGAGACTGATGTCGGTCCGTTGACGAACGAAGCCCAGGTCCAGAAAGTACTCAGATACATCGAGATAGGGAAGGGAGAAGGAACTACCCTTGCCACCGGCGGGAAGGTATACAGGGAAGGAGAATGCGCGAAGGGCTACTTCGTCGAGCCTGCCATATTCACTGACGTCCTGCCTCACATGAGGATCGCGCAAGAGGAGATATTTGGGCCTGTCGTCTGCGTGATGAAGGCGAGGGATCTGGAAGATGCCCTATCCATCGTCAATGGCACGGCATACGGTCTTGTGGCCTCCATCTACACGCAGGATATCAACAAGGCTGCCATCGCCGAGAGAGAGCTTGATACGGGTATCGTTTATGTCAATGCCTCGACTATCGGAGCGGAGATTCAGCTGCCCTTCGGCGGGACAAAGAAGAGCGGCATAGGCAGCAGGGACCTCGGCGGACGGGGCGGGGCACTCGATATGTTCACGAAGTGGAAGGTAGTCTACCGGGACTTCAGCGGCAGGCTCCAGAAGGCTCATATCGATAAGTGAGAAGAAAGGGGCTGTTTCCTCCACCTTACAATCCATAGCCCTCGCAGGCCGGACAAATGACCTGCGACTCGACTTCACCGACGAATCGAAAGTTATTACGAATCAAACCTACTGTGGATTTCCAAAAGAAATCATCTTTCTGTTTACTCTCTCTCATCGATGCCCTTTTTACCCTCTGGCCAAGAATCAACACACCATTCTTCTTTCCACGTGCCAGTTTCATAAACACAAAGCTGCCCTTTCTTTTCAAAGGCAAAAGTCTTCCCCTCTGGACCGAACGCCATAGGGTATACATTGCATAGTCCCATTATTCTCGTTACATCATCAAACTCATGGACAAGTTTGTTGTTTGAGTAATCCCATATTTTTATATTCGCAGTGCTCGGAACTTTATCAGAGCCCATTGTAGCAAGGAGACGGCCATCAGATGAGAAGATCATTGAACTTATAGCATAGGGTGCAGCATCACTATCAAAAGGAGTCTTCCTCTCACTCGAATACACTTGCCACTCTTTGACCATTGTCTGATCTGCTATAGCCCAGACGCGGATGTGCCCATCCATAGAACCAAGAAGCAAATACTTTCCCGTAGGATCAAAAGTCCCTCCACAGTTCTTATAACGTGTAACTTTTCCTCCCACGTCTGCAATGATCTTGCTTTCTTCTAGATCCCATATAACTGCCCACTTATTCTCAAAAACAGCTTTAGGCGACCATTCATTATGTTCGAGTCTTCCCTGCCAAACAGCCGCATATCTACCGCTCGAACTCAAAGTCATTAATGGCACGCTACCAAGAGAATGTCCACCACTGAATCTCGAAGCATCTTCACGTTTCTTCAAAATGCTCCCGGTTCTTGCATCAAACTGAACTGAGTTTTTAAAGCCTAAGACAATAACCCGTCGGTCGTCTGCCGTAAATTGGATGCTGTTACCAGTAACACTCTTTTCTATCCATTTAGTCTTCCAGAGCCATTTCTTGTCTTTAATAGAATAGCAACCTATTTCATTACTTTTGAGCAAAGAAACTACAATTGAATTTCCATCATGGCTAATTGTTAAGGAGTGAGCCCATTCTCTAACGTCAAGCTTAATTACATGCTTCAGCTTTCCATCTTCCAGTGACCAAAACCTTATGCTTCCGGCAGGTTCTGTAGCGCAGTTACCAACCACCAAGGAAGATTGAGGAATTACAAATAGCGACTCAAGCCTGTTAATCCCGTCTCCGTCCTTAGTATCCCCGTGTACAAAGGACCCGAACATAATCGAAAACCAAAGAATAATACTTATCGATAATATTTTCATTTCCATTATAAGCCTCACCACAACATATTCCCGTGGTGATTTCCAATAATAACTTAAAGTATTTTCAATATTTTGAAAAGCATGAGTTCAGGAAGAAATTTTCTTTTGATCTGTTTCATTCCCACTCGCTACATTGCGTTAAGCAGCCTGTAATATTCCGTTATCTTTCGGAAAGATTCGACAGTTACTTGGAACAATATCCAACTGAGCACAAGGATCACGATGGTGAGTCCAATCTTCCAGCCTCGCTTCGTATTGGGACGCCACCAGATAAGCGGCAGCGCCAGAGGCCCCACACAGAGGAGCGAAATGACAATAAAGGATTTTCGGAAATACCATTTGACTGCGTCTTCTTTACGATCCGACTCAAAGGACTCGTCAAGAAACTCGCCGCAGTGTTTACACTTTATCGCAGCGTCTTGAATCTCTTCAGCGCAGTAGGGGCACTTCTTCATGAGCCATCGTCCTGGCAGAACTCGTCTGATGAACTGCATCTCTTGACCTGCAAATTGCCGTTCATGATCTTCACCATTTTAGCAGAGAAATAGGTTAAATGCTTTCGGAAGGTGACCGCTCTGCGGGTACCGATCAGGCATTACTGATGGCAGCTTATCAGGGCCCTCTGCCTCATATCATTCCCTTCCGTTCTGTAATATAATGATGACGATAAGCCATGGGAGATCAGGATTTAGAAAAAAGAATAAGGGAAATAGGCCTTCAGCTCCATTCCGCCATTGATGAAGTCCCTTCCATCTTCGACAAAAGGGGCTGGATAGGCAGACTCATGGATTGGACGATGAAGGACGAGACGTTCAGATTCAACCTCTTCAGATATATCGATCTCCTCCCGTCCCTCAAGACCGATGACCTTGTTGTGAGATTGCTCAAAGAGTATTTTGCAGACGGCGAAGAAACTCCGGCGATGATTCGGGAGGTTCTCGGGCACCTCCCGGCGAAGGGGATATTCCCCTCCATCGAGGCAAAAGTGATACGCTCAGGCATAGAAGGCCTTGCGAGAGAATTTATTGCAGAGAAGGAGCCGAAGGCTGCATTGCATGCCGTAAAGACACTCTGGGAAGGGGGTCTTGCTTGCAGCGTTGACCTCCTCGGCGAGGTGGTGGTGAGCGATAGGGAAGCACGGGGATACGGGGAAAGGTATCTGGAGATCCTGAACGTCCTCGTTCCCGAGGTCGGGAGCTGGAAGGAGAACAGGCTCCTCGAGGAAGACGACAAGGGACCTATCCCGCGTCTCGATATCTCGTTTAAGATTTCTTCCTTCTATTCACAGCTCGATCCCCTTGACTGGGAAGGCTCTATTGAAGAGGTGGAAGAAGGTCTGCGACCGGTGATCGAAAAGGCGAAGCAACTCGGGGCGTCCGTCTGCTTCGATATGGAACACTACTACTATAAGGACCTCACCCTTGCCGTCTTTAAGAGCGTCGCCGAAGAGTTTAGAGACTATCCCTTCATCGGGATAGCCCTACAGGCGTATATCAAAGATGCAAGAAAGGACTTCTCACAGCTCCTTGAGTGGGCAAAAGCGATGAGGAGACGGATAACCATTCGCCTCGTGAAGGGGGCCTATTGGGATTACGAGATCGTGACAAACCGCCAGAAAGGGTGGCCCGTGCCAGTATTTCTCGATAAGGAAGAGACCGATTCGAATTTTGAAGAACTCACGGGTTTGCTCCTCGCAAATTCAGAATGGATACGCACTGCCATAGCTACTCACAACATCAGGAGTATAAGCAACGCGTTAGCCGTTGCCGAGTCTCTGAAACTGCCCGAAGGGTCCTTCGAGTTCCAGATGCTCTACGGCATGGGTGATCCGATAAGAAAGACACTTGGACGGATGCGGAAGAGGGTGAGGGTTTACACGCCGGTGGGGGAACTCATCCCGGGAATGGCGTACCTGGTGCGGAGGCTTCTCGAAAATACCTCGAATACCTCTTTCCTGAGAAATTTTTTCAGTGGGAAGATGCCCTTTGAAGAGATGATGAGAGCACCGAACCCAGGGAAGAATGCTCCCGAGGAAGAACCAATCGGCGACAGATTTCAGAATGAGCCGCCCACGGATTTCTCTGTCGCCGCAAACAGGATCGGAATGAAGGAGGCTCTTAAGAAGGTTCGAGGTGACTTCAACAAGAAATACCCGATCCGTATCGGTGATAGAGAAGTTTGGACAGAAAAAGAAACTCTGTCACTGAACCCTTCTCGCCCCTCCGAAATCGTCGGCAGGGTGTCGTCGGCCTCGCGGGAGAACGCGGAAAAGGCTTTGAGGGTCGCAAGAAAGGCATGGGATTTCTGGAAGAAGGTCCGACCCGGCACCCGGGCCGCATATCTTTTCAAGGCCGCTAGTCTGATGAGGGAAAAGAGATTTGAGCTTGCGGCCCTTGAGGTATATGAGGTCGGAAAGACATGGAGAGATGCTGATGCCGATGTCGTTGAGGCGATCGATTACCTCGAATATTACGGCAGGGAGATGATGCGTCTCGGGACACCTCAGCATCTCGGAAACTATCCGGGAGAGGAAAACGAATACCGCTATGAACCGCGCGGGGTCGGAGTCGTGATCTCGCCGTGGAACTTCCCGCTTGCGATACCAACGGGCATGGCATCTGCGGCGATCGTTACCGGAAACTGCGTAATCTTCAAACCCTCCGGTCTTTCGGCCGTTACCGGTTCGAAACTTGCAGAGATATTCATGCTGACGGGACTTCCGCCCGGTGTCCTGCAATTCCTTCCCGGCTCGGGAGAAGAAGTCGGTGATTTCCTCGTGAAGCATCCGGAGATTGACTTTGTAGCATTCACGGGATCCCGCGATGTAGGATTGGGGATATTGCGTCACGCGGCCGAGACCCACCAGCTGCAAAAAAACATAAAGAGAGTTATCGCTGAGATGGGAGGGAAGAACGCCATTATCGTTGACGAGACCGCAGATCTTGATGAAGCGGTGAAAGGCGTTGTAGAGTCGTCCCTCGGTTATCAGGGGCAGAAATGCTCTGCCTGCTCGCGGGTCATCGTGGCTGAACCGGTCTATGAAGAGTTCTGTGGGAGACTGAAAGATGCGATCGAGAGCATCCGCATAGGGCCATCTGAATTGCCGGGCACTTTCGCGGGACCGGTAATTGATGACAAGGCATTAAAGAAGATAGAGGAGTATATCGAAGCAGGGAAGAGAGAGGGACAGGCGGTCCTTTTCGATAAGCCTGATGGGGCTGGATATTTCATCGGGCCCGCTCTCCTCCTTCACGTCGCCCCCGATTCAGCAGTGGCGCAGGAGGAGATTTTCGGTCCGGTACTCGTGGTTATGAAGTCGAAAGATATCGACGACGCGATCATCATCGCCAACAATACCCGATACGCGCTGACCGGAGGACTCTTCTCGAGGAGTCCGACTCATATAGGGAAGGTCAAGGACGAATTCAGGGTGGGGAACCTCTATCTCAACAGGAGGATTACGGGCGCTCTTGTCGGAAGACAGCCCTTCGGAGGGTTCGGGATGTCCGGAGTCGGGTCGAAGGCCGGAGGGCCGGATTACCTTTTGCAGTTCACGAATTCGCGGAGCATCTCGGAAAATACCCTGCGAAGAGGGTTTGCGCCTCTCGACCGAGGCTAAAAGGCAAGACAAAAAATACGCAGCCTGACCTGCGCTTTCAAATCACTTCAGGGGATCGCGCAAAAGAGAGCCGCAAAAATGATCCCTCTATCAGGCAGCCTTTGCGTAAGCTCCGGATTCATGTTCAGGCCTGTAACGACCTTCCGCGAGGACGTTAATGATCGTCTTCCGGGTAATCAGCCCCACGAGTTTTCTATTCTCAACGACGGGAAGTATCGAGAATCTTTCTCTGTAGAGAATGTCCATGACTTCTTCAAGCGAGGCAGTCGTCGTTACCGTGAGAGGAGTTTCGCACACATCCGTATGGCCCAGATGTCCGCATTTCATAATCGACTCTGCTGTGAAGTCTTCTATCATTCTCCCCTCATTCAATGCGTCGAGGATGTCGTATTCGGAAATGATGCCGATGACCTCAAGGTTGCCGTTTACCACCGGGAGAGCAGGATAAGGAACCAACAGCTTGTTGAGCAGCTCTTTGCCCTGCTCCTGGAAAGGCAGACTGAGCCTCGGATACATTATATCCTTCGCGTAGATCGTGCTCTTTACCGATGCCTTCGTTTCCATACCGAACCTCCTTTCGGCTTAGCCGGTCGAACCTTTCACACAGGCAAACCGAATGTTTCGATTTCCTCACCTCCTGTAAATAGGATAGGCTTTATCCTGTTTCTTGTCAAGAGCGGATTTCTATTCTCTATCCTTGATATTAGGCGGCAAGACCCTTATTTCAGGTCTAAATGAAAGCGGTAGTTTTGGTAGCTGAAGATAGCTC